>CAYWWF010000145.1:0-5826 GCA_964461745.1 uncultured Oscillospiraceae bacterium
CGCGCGCCCGCCGGGAAGGTGGTCTCTCCGTCGCTCCAACCGATGAATACAAGCTCCTGCTTTGTAAAGCTGTTCTCCGGCAACAGGAAGACGCCGCCGTCGCTCATGCGCACCGAAGCGGGGGCTGTGCCAACGGTGTCCGGGCCACCGGCGAAGCTGACGGTGTAAGTGGGGGCCACTTCAGGCCGCCAGACGGCGGTGAAGTGGACGTTGCGCGCGGGCATCGTAAACACTTCACCCGGCGCGTAGAGAGTAGCGCCATCGCTCCAGCCTTGGAAGCGGAAGCTCTGCTTTACAAAGGGGTTCTGGGGCAGCGTGAAGCTCTCTCCGTCGGGGGTGTCGGCCCGTGTCGGCGTGGTGCCCACAGCGTCGATGCCGCCGGAGAAGTGAACCTTGTAGAGGCCCATGCCGGGCTCTACCGTCACATTGACCACCGCAAAGTGGTTGTTGGGGTTTGTAAAAGTGCTTCCGCCGCTGGCCAAACGTCCTGTGATCTTCTGCGCGCCGACGTAGTTTGCGTCATATCCCGCGCTGTCCCAGGTCACGCCCACCGTGAGCGTACTTCCGCTGCCCAGGATGATCCCTACGGTATTGGGCAACGCAAGTTGCGCAAACGGTGTGCCCTGCGGCACAGCGCTCAGGTTAACGGGCTTCACAGAAGCCACGGCGTTCGGAGGCGTCTGGGAGACGTTGACTGTCATGCGAACGCTGACACCATCCGGGTTTACGATGGCTGTCGTGGTTTGGAGCAGACCTGTGATGATGTATGAGCCCGCCTTATCGGCTTTATAGCCGCCCTTGTCCCAAGCGACATCCACCTGCGCCGTGCTCTGGTCATTGAGTGTGACGGCGACCTTGGAAGGAAGGCCCAGCTCGTCAAACGCGGTGCCGAAAATCACATTGAGATCTGAGGGCTTCGTGGCGGAAACAATTGTCTTGGCCGCCGACTGGCCTCTGATGGATACGACATACGAGCCAGACAACAGAGACAGGCCTGTGTCGGTGGCTGTGACGCGCACCGTACCGTTTCCTTTGGCGGTCAGGAGGCCGTCAGCGCTGATGGTTGCAGCGGTGGTGTCGCGGCCCAAAAGGTCGGTGACCTTCCACTGAATGCTCGTATAGTTCAGAGGTTCGGTGGTCGCGCGGACTTGCAATGTACCGTCCTTTGTGGTGATTTCGTTCGCGTCTGCGGACAGCGTAATCGAACGGAGCAGACCTGTCTGTGTGGTACGTACCTCCGCCGCGTCCGCTTCCAGGACGCCGCCACGGTTGATGATCGTCAGGACGTGCGTATCGTCAGTGAGCCCCTCCGCGGCAAACGCGGGGTACTTCGTGAGGACGCCGCCCTTGACCGAGCTGGTGCCGCGATATTCGCCGTCCAAATAGACGTCGAAGGTCGCGCCGTCCGTGCGCCGAGTGGAATAGTATACAATGCCCGGGCCCTTGAATGAAACGTCCACGCTGTCGCCAACGTTCCAGTTCCATCTGAACATGCCGCCAAAACGGTCACTGGCGGGATCGGGGCCAAACCAGCCACCATTGAACCGGAAGCCGGGATGGGTCTCATTGGCGATGCCGTCCTCGGCGGTGATGGGCGCAAAGAACTGGCCGCCCTCGCTGCCCAGAATGCGCCGACTCACCGAGAGAAATTTCGGGCCGTTGTTCTTTGTGCCCGTCATGGTCTCATGCAGGTCTTTTTCCGGGTCTAAAGGCCGTCCGGCAAGCTCCACGAGGTAGATGCCGTCACGCGCGGTGTCAAAACTCAATTCCAAAGCCGCGCTCTCAAGGATCTTCTTGTTGCTGCCCAGTTCCGTGACGGTAACCTTTTGTCCCAAACCCCAGGGGTTGATGACGGTGGTCGGGCCGCCAAGCTGACTGACAACGGCAATGTACTGCACTGCGCCATCGGCGTACTCAGAGGTCACAAGGAAACCGCCGCGCGCAAGCAAGGTAAACTTGCTGTGGAAGGTGGGATCAGAGATCACCGCCGGGAATACGGCGATTTTGTCGTTGTAGCTCTGCAAGAGCTCCTCACTGACGGCGGTCACGATCAGGGCGTTGGATTCCATGCTGCCGTTTCCGTCGTAGTGGATACCGTTGGACTGAGTCTGGCTGCGTCCGACCATGTTTCTGGCGTAGTTGAAGGACTCGTCGCCAAGGCCGAGACGGGCTGCCACGATGGGTTCCGGCGTCCAGATGTTAATCGGCATCTTGCGGTCGATGTAGGAGTTCCAGGCGACGCCGAACTCAAAGCCGTTGAGACCTTCTTGATAGAGGCCCACGCGGTTATACGGCCAAACCACGTCGAGTTCGGGGTTCTGCGAGTTCATCTGATTCGTGCGCGGCGGGTCGTGCGGCTGATAGCGCAGTTCGGAGCCGGTCTTAGTCGCGGCCGCGGCACTGGCCTTCTCCGTCTTCGGCGTGGCCAGGTTGTCCATGCGGTCTTTCCAAAGCGCCTGCAAATCCGCATCCACGCCCAGGAACTTCGCGGACTCGATGGCCGCTTCAAACAGCGCCGGGAAGCTGGCTAGGTCGTTGATCGGGTTTTTCACGCGCCAGTATTGCTCGAGCGCGTTAGAGTCAAGGCTGTCGTATTTGCCCGTGGCCGTGTCATATACGAGATGGTTGAGCAGGTAGATGCCCACGGCGCGGACAAACGGATAGGCTTTCTCTTGCAAATATTCCACGTCGCCGGTGAATTTGTAGCGTTCGAACAGCCCCAATGCGTGTTCAGCGGCGGTGGCGTTGAGCGAGGTGGTGTAGGGGCAACCAT
Organism: uncultured Oscillospiraceae bacterium; assembly: GCA_964461745.1. Lineage (GTDB taxonomy): Bacteria > Bacillota > Clostridia > Oscillospirales > UBA929 > JAVBPF01. The sequence goes on from CAYWWF010000145.1 coordinate 2,774, forward strand.
TGGCCCAGCCGTTGTAGCCGACTTGCCGCTCGCCGTCCCAAGTGTGGCGCTCCGGCGAGAGGATGCCGCCGGGGATGTAGTTCGGGTTGTCCGGGTTAAAGCGCTCGTCGCGATCGCTGTTCCAGAAGCGGTCGATGGTATATTGCATACCGGACTCAAGGTTGTTGTAGAAGAGGTTGTAGTACGAATCGGTGAGCTCGAGACGGTTCGTCGCAAAATGCGTATAGGCAAAGGTGCGCTCGTTGAAGCTCGTGTAGTCCCAACTCCAGAGTCCTTCGTCCCGCTCGTTGCCGCGCCAGACGCCGTTCATGAAGTGGTACGGGAACTCACCGCGGCTGCCGCAGCCGAACAGGTACTGATAGAGGTACCATGAGTTTTCCATATAGTCCACGTCGGAATCCGTATCGCTCTGGTACTGCACAAAGCAGCGGCTCCAGAAATCGTCCCAATATGCGGTAAAACGCTCGTAGGTGTCCGCGTAACTTGTACGCTTCAGGTTGCTCACCATGGTCTCTGCGGCGGCCAAGGTGTCGGCGTTTTCCGCGTGACGGCGGGCGGGGTTTGCGATCCAAACCGTGTACTCCTTGGCATTGGGGTCAATGTTCAGGCGTAGCTTCTTGTCTGTGCCCGCGCCGACAAGAGCCGTCGTAAAGTCGGCGCCCTCGACCGTGAGGGCCATCGTGTAACCGAAGCGGTTGGGGTCTTCCGCGCCGCGCGTAATCGCCACATAGTTATCGCGTACCGTGAAGACGGGATTGAGCCACGTCTGCTGGTTCGGGAAAACCACGGAGGGGTTGCCGTAGGGGCGGCCGCCGAACGGCGCGTTCGGGTCGGCGTTGAGTTTATCGAGCCAGAGGCTTAAATCGACATAGGCTTCGTCGACATTCTTGCGCTTGTCCACGACATGCAGGCCCATCAGTTCGCTGTCCGGATCACCCATGACGGTAAACTCGAGCCCATCGCCGTAGTTGCTCGTGACAGTACCCGTATAGAGGTTCAGACGCTGGTCAAAGAGACCCTCGACCGCTTTGGGCATCGGGCTGCTTTGATAGGTGACAAGACCGGAGGGCACGCAGGAATAGGGGGCGGCGTCGACGTTTGTGACTTCCATCTTCAGCCCGCCGTTGTTCCAGACCATGACGCCCATGCGACCGTTGCCCACGGTGGCCCCGTTCGGGCCTTGCATAACCGGAGACCTGTAGACCACGTCGTGCTGGGAGAGATAGCTTGCGTAGTCGACATCAAGCTTGCCCGTCGCGCGGTCCAGCGAAATCGTCCGGGGCTTCGGCGCGGTGACACTCAGCGTGGCCGGGTCGGACTCGGCGCTCGCGGAAGGCAATGCGCCCTTTGTATTGGTCACGACGCAACGGTACTGTGTACCGTCGTCGGCGACCGTGGTCTCCGGTGTGGTGTAACGGAACTGCGTGGCGCCCGCGACGGGCTTCCAATCCTCCTCACCGGGGGCTTTGCGCTGCCACTGATAGCTGAGAAGCCCGTTATCGGAGACTCTGGCCGAAACTTCAAAGGTGGCGACCAGAGGACTTGACACCGTCTGAGATACCGGTTGGGTCGTAATCTTGGGCGTGCGCGATACCGTCGCCGCTCCCTCGTCCACCGTAAGCGTGGCGGCCTCGGAATAGACCACAGACGCGCCGTTGATGGTAGTACCAATCACGATGCAGCGATAAAGACTGCCGTTGTCCGCGTCCGTAACTTCCGACTTTGTATAGGTTTTCTGTGTAGCGTCGGGAATGCTCGCCCAGTTGCCGGTTTTCTTCATCTGCCATTGGTAACCCAGCGCTCCCTCACCCGGCACCGTGGCCGAGACGGTGAAGACCGCGTCATCTTCTTCGCTGACGGTAGTGCCCTGCGGTTGTTCCGTAATCATAGCAACCGGAGCCACGCCCGGATCCGCCGTCAAGACATAGGCGGCGTCCACCTCAGAGGGCCCGACGACCACAAGTCTCAGCGTGTGGGGTCCATCGTCCAATCCCCAAACCTGATATACGGGAACCTTCATCTGCACCGAGCCTGCGTAACCCGTGCCGCGTCCGAGATAGACGCCGTCGACGTAGATATCACACGCGCCGGCCCCGGCGTGTTTGGTTGTAAGTACAGCAATGCCCTTCCCTCGGAATGCGATGTCCACTGAGGCCCCGACCGCCGTCGTACCGCAGTAGGTGTCCCCGTAACGTCCTACCGCGATTTGCGTGCTCCATCCGGTGGAGAAGCTAAAGGCTGGATTTACATTGTCCACGATGCCATCCTCGGCAGTGATACGAACCGCCGCGGGATCGTCCAACAGCACATAGGCTGCGTCCACCTCAATAGAGCCAACAGCCACGAGTTTCAGTGTGTGCGGGCCGTCTGAAAGACCCCAAATCTGATACAACGTAGCCTTGAACTCCACGCCGTCACCATAAGCGGTTCCGCGCGCCTGGTACACGCCGTCGATGTAGGCGTCGAACGCGCCGGCTCCGGGATGTTTGGTTGTAAGAACAGAAATGCCCGGGCCATCAAAGGAAATCTCCACATACGCCCCGGGTGTGGTTGTGCCCCGGTAGGTGTCGCCGAAACGACCGGCTGAGGCCTGTGTGGCCCAACCGGCGGAATAGGTAAAGGCGGGGTCCACATCGTCGACAATGCCGTCGGCGGCGGTGATGACGCCGGAGGTCGTGGGCGCGGCCAGCGCCCACGGCACCATGGAGAGCAAGAGCGCCACCACAAGCAACGACACCGTGGCCTTTCGAACAAGGTTTCTGCACAAATGCTTCATTGTGTTTCTCCTTTCGTGTGTAGGGAATCTATCAGGATGGTTTGCCTTGGATTCAACATTATCTACAGAGTTGACAGTCTCTGTACGCAGACTTTTATGCATTTTAATTATAACCCACTTTACTTGTCTTTGCTTATCTGGATCGGAATACGTTCTGAATAATTTATATCTTTGCGCATTTTTTTCAAATACCAATCTCCCATCAAAAGGGCCCCCGCCGGTTTTTTGATATGCTCCCCTTAAAGTAGACAGCGGAAATAAAAAACCACTGTTACGG
>CAYWWF010000146.1:0-5779 GCA_964461745.1 uncultured Oscillospiraceae bacterium
GTTCGATCTGGTGCTCAATCACAAATTCAAAATGTCAGAGGACGAAATCCAGACGGCGCTCCAGAAAATCAGTGTAAGCCGTCAGGCCGACGCAGAGTAAAAGACTGGCAAATCGCGCGCGAGCACGATATAAAAAAGGGGGCCGATGGCTCCCTTTTTGCGCGCTTATGCGCGTGTCAAAAGGTCAACAGTCAGGCTTTTCATAATAGAAATAAAGCGTTCGACTTCGCGCTGTGTGTTGAAGGCGGAGAAGCTCAAACGCACCGTGCCGTCCGGGAACGTGCCCGCCGTTTTGTGCGCGAGCGGCGCGCAGTGGAGCCCCGCGCGGACATACACGCCTTTTTCACTGAGAAGCTCTGCGATCTCTTCGGAGTCTACGCCCTCGCGCCGGAAGGACAACACGCCGGTTTGCACCGGGGGCTCGTTGGAAACGGCGACCGCGGGTTGTGTGCCGAAACCGACGCGGCGCGCGGTTTTGGCCGTTTTCACTGCCTTGGGATACGCACCGGAACAATAGCAGATGTAGCCCAAATCAATCAGTGCTTCGGCGCAGCGCGTGAGCAAAGCCTGTTCGTGATGCAATAGGTTTTGCACGCCTTGCGCCTGCACGAAGCGCAGCCCAGCCATGAGCCCGGCGATGCCGTGGATGTTGTGCGTGCCCGCTTCGAGCCGATCGGGTAGGAAATCCGGCATCTCCATGAGCGCCGAATTGCTGCCGGTTCCGCCGTAGAGAACCGGCGCCGGCTGATGACCCTCGGGGCAGATCAGCAAACCCGTGCCTTGCGGGCCGTAGAGCCCCTTATGCCCAGGCATACACCAGTACGCTGGGGCGCACGCGTCGACGTCAATCGGCACGGTTCCGGCGGACTGGGCTGCATCCACAACCAGCGGCACACCTTTGTCGGCACAGAGAGCGGCAATCTCCGCAATCGGCATGACATTGCCAAATACGTTGGATACATGAGAACAGACGACGAGGTCAACGGGTTTTTCCAAGGCCTTTTGCCAAGCGCTGAGCGCCTCGTCGGGCGCAAAGAGAGAGGAAAGTACGGGCGTGACTTGCACGCCCGCACTTTTTTTCGCTTCTAAGGGCCGCATCACGGCGTTGTGTTCATAGCCGGAGACCAGAACCCGTGCGCCGTGTGTTGTAAATTGTGAGATGGCTATATTCAATGCGTGTGTAGCGTTTAAGGTGAACACAATGCGTTCGGGATCCTGCACATTCAGCAGGCTGGCCGCCGTTTCGCGGCATTCATAGAGAACGGCGGCGGCTCTCATCGAAGGCTTATGGCCGCCGCGCCCGGCCCCGCCGCAAGAGGACAAAGCGCTCCGTATAGCAGCCGACACAGACAGAGGTTTTTGCAATGTCGTGGCTGCATTATCAAAATAAATCATAATTCCCACTCCGCATAGCTGTCGTCTTCCAGTCGGTTGTAAACCCGTCCGGGTTTGTAACCACAGGATTTAAGATGAGACAAAGCCAGGTGTACGTCCTGTCGGGAGACCCGGACAGCGTAACCGCAGCCGTTGCCCGACAGTTTGCCGGGTACACGTACGGCGTGGGAGGAAATACCACACATATCTAAACAACGGGTAAACCGTTGCGCGTTGGTCAAGGATCGGCATAAGATGAGACAACCTGTCAAGACAAACACGCTCCCTTCGATTCATCTTATGCCGACGAAAAAGGGCGTGTGACCTAGGGAAAACGGACTCCAAGTTAGTTTATAAAATTGTCCACAAAAGAAAACTCAAGTTTGTCTCCGGCCTTCACATCGCAAACTCCCGCACTTTTGGCGGGTTTCTCGCCGTTTAAGCGAAAAATCCAGCCCGATAGAGGGCCTGTACGAAACTCTTTCCAGTCGCCGATGGATACAATGTAGAGAAAAGCGCCGCTGCCACGGGTTGTAAGCGACAAATCGGCTGACGCACAAGCGGCCTTGAGCGCGTCATACCCCGTTTGGATGTCCTCCAGATCCTCGAGTGTTATGTCCAGCAAGACGCCGTCCGGTGTCGTTATGCAGATTGCCAAGACTTTGGATAGATCCGGCGTGGGTGACGGCGAAGCCACAGCGGGGGAGGGTGTGGGCGCAGAAGAGGGTGCTGAAGAAGGCGCAGAAGAGGGTGCTGATGAAGCGGGGGGCGCCGTGGCGACAGAATTTGAAGTGGGTTCGGACGAAGCCGGAGTGGGCGCGTTGCTTGCGGAAACGGAGGGGGTTATCTCCGGAGCGGGGTCCGGAAGCGGTTGAGGCGTTGAATCTATCGCGTCAGACGTTGAGGAGGGATCAAAGGGTACAGGGCTTGGCAAAACATCACCCGTTGCGCCCTCCGAAGAAGGCGGGATGGAGGGCGTCTGCGCGTCAGACGACGGGGTAGAGCCACAGCCTATGAGAAAGCTTAGCGTCAATAGAGAAAGAATCAGAGCGCAGCAAAAACGCGCGCCCCAAGCCGGTTTGCATTGGCGGGCGTATTGAGATCGATGGCTTTTCCGTGTCGGCTTCATCGCGCTCATCCGCACAGCGTGCTGAGCAGTTTGGCCGCCTCTTCCCGCGTGATGCGGGCTTGGGGACGAAAACGGCCCTCATAGCCCACCATAAGGCCTTCGTGCATCACAGCTGCCACCGCCGCTTTCGCGGACGCGGAAACCGTGTCCATGTCGGCGATGGTGAGCGTTCCAGCTTTCCAGGCCGCAAGCGCCGCCGCGTCGTCCAAAACAAAAAGCGCGGCCACGGACTGCGCGACTTCCTCACGCGTGACCGGGTCAAGCGGACGGAAACGCCCGTTTTCGGCGAACATCAATCCCATAGCCGCGGCATCGGTACAGGCAGCGGCAAACCATTTCGCGGATGGCACATCCGTTAGCTTTACATCTTTTTTGTCAGGGACGGGGCCGCTCGTCAAACGCAGGATGTTTGCCAGTATGGTCGCCCATTCGGCGCGGGTGAGACCACCTTTCGGGCGGAAACGGTCGGAGCTGCCTTGCATCAGGCCGCTGTCATAGGCCCAGAGAACGTGCTCTTGAGCCCAACTGGAGATTTCGGCGGCGTCGGCAAACAGGCTCTCTTGTCGGGGAAGTAATACAAGCTCGCCTCGGTAGGGCAGGCGCGCGAACACAACACTCTGGACCAGGTAATCGGAGAGCGCCATCAGCGCCTGGTAGGTTGAAAACGGATCGGCCTTGCCTCCGACTTCGTAAGAAAAAGAACCGTCTTCTCGCTGGAAGGAGAGTAGATTTTTCAGGATTTTGGTCGCGTCATCGGTGTTGCCGTTGCCGACTGCGCAAAGCGCAGAGAGCGCCACAGCCGCCGAGCAGGCGTTTTCCTCATTGGTTTCAGACCAGGGCGAGATGAATCCGCCGTTTTCCGACATTTCGCTTTGCAAGAAAGAAAGCGTGCGCTGTCTGACCTTAACTTGCTCGGGCGAGACAAAGCTACGCATAGCCCACAGGGCCATCCCGGTCAGGTCGATGTCGCCGGTATCTCCGAAGTAGGCAAAGCCGCCGTCGGATAGTTGAAGCTTGCGCAAGGCAGAAAAAGCCGCCGCGCGATCATAGGAGCGCGGCTCTGTGACTTCCAGGGCCAATAGAGCCATAAGTTGGTCATTGATCGGGCCGAAAGCACCGTCCTTATTTTGAAAAACTTTCAGTTTTTCAACAAAGTCCTGTTTGGGGTCGTAACTGCGTGGATCCAAATCCAACGCGAGCAGCGTGAGTATTCGAAGCGCGCAGTCTCCGGCGGTATTCGTCTCTGCGGTCAGATCGACAGGCAGGACAAAACCTTCTTTGAGAACAGAGACGCCCGCGCTTTTCAGCGCCAGGACATCCCAGGGGCTCGAAAGCGTCTTCTGCGTGCGGTAATATGTAAGGCAGAGCGTTTGCGCGCGCAGCGCTTCATCCCGAAGCGCGAGATGTATGGAGGCGTCCGGCGTACCGGCACCCAAAAGTCCGTCGGAACGAGGCTGGATCAGACTTGTGGGGTTGTAGGGCAACGCAAAAGCGAAGGACGACAGGAGCAGGCAGGTTGTCAGGAAGAGAGACAAAAAACGAAACGGATGGGCGTGTTTGGGGCGCGGAAGCTTGATGAGGGGTTTCGAAAAGCGGTTCATTGAAATAACCTCCATGATCATCGTTTGAAACAGTATCAACGCTTTCGGTTTGTTCAGTCACACAAAAAACTTGCGCCACAAAACCCGTTGTGGCGCAAAGTTGATAGCAAGAAGGGTTTGAGAACACTTCAGGGCGACACCGAGCATTGAACAGTGTTTCCTTATAAATTACAAAATATATTGATCCACCGTATGCACAAGGTTCCCGATTTCCGGCTTGGACAGTTGCGCGTTGGCACCGAGCTCTTCTCCTTTTTTGTACATCGCCTCGTCGATCAAGGAGGAGAAGATGATGACCGGAACACGGGACAAGATCCGGTCGTCCTTGATGAGTTTTGTCAGATGGTGGCCGTCCATGCGTGGCATTTCGATGTCTGTGATGACGCAGGCCACATGGTTTGCGATGTTCTCTTCGCCCACATCGCGCAGTTTTTGCAGATGCTTCCAGGCCCCGAGTCCGTCCGGGAACGCGGTGACATTGCTGTAACCCGCCGCATGCAGCGCGTCGAGCATCATCTTTTTGAGGAGCGCCGAGTCTTCCGCCATGACAAGGGGTTTCGTCACGCGGTCGCGCGGACCCATTTGCGCAATTTCCTCCATTTGGATGCCCGTTTGCGGGCAAATATCGTAGATGATCTTTTCAAAATCGATGATGGTAATCAGTTTGTTGTTAAACTTCGCGATGCCGGTTGCCAGGCCCTCGTCACCGCCATAAATCGTGGCGTCGGGCTTTTCGATATCGTTCCAGGAGACGCGATGGATGCCTTCGACTGTATGCACATGAAACGCGGCTGAGAGTTTGTTGAAGTTTGTGATGATGAACATGTCTCGATCCGTATCCTCACGGGGCTGTAACCCCAAGAAGGTGGGGAGATTGACAACGGTAATGATCGCGTTGCGGGGTTTGAAGACGCCCTCAATGTGCGGATGGGAGTTCGGCATGGGTTTGACAGGGGCATATTTCATGATCTCAGTCACTTTGGCCACGTTGATGCCAAATGTGTTGCCGGCGATGGTGAATTCCATGATTTCCAGCTCATTGGTTCCGCTCTCAAGAAGTATTTCGGTATTGATGGAATTCGTACTGGACATGGAACGACCTCCTTTGCGCATAATGGGAGCAAAGAGTAGTATTGAACGGGCATACCTCAATAGGGGGGCAGTTGGTTTTGCGTAGAAAAAGAGTGAACGCGGCTGAAAAATACGCTATTATCATACAACAAGCCGGAGGGTTTGTCTAGGCCTTGACCCAAAAAAGTGGAAGTCAGTATAGATTGCGAAAACATACAAAAACTTGAGAACAGAAGCAAAACCCCTGTTCTCAAGCTTAAGGGATTGACGGTTTGTTCACGTCAGCGTTCGTCCACCAAGTCGCGTTCGCGGAAAAGGAGAGATATGCACCAGACACCGGCCAAGCCGACGAGGGTATAGATGATGCGGCTGACTGTAGCAAGCTGCCCGCCGAAGATAGCGGCAACAAAATCAAAACCGAAAAGGCCGATGCTGGCCCAGTTGAGCGCGCCAATGATGACAAGGATCAAAGATATTCTATCCAAAATTTCATCTCCTAGAAAATAAAATGAAAGCTCCGAAATGTAGTATGGGCGGTCGAATAAAAAATATGCGTTTTACCCAATTCATAATAGCGCAAATACAGAATGGATCGATGGAAACT
>CAYWWF010000147.1:0-1140 GCA_964461745.1 uncultured Oscillospiraceae bacterium
CCTGCGTGAAATAGCGCTCCATCATATGCGCCAAGATATCCGAGGCCCCGCAGGCGACCTGATACGGCGGCAGGGTGTAGGTCAGCTCAGGATTCAGAATTGAAAAGCGCGGCAACATACCCGGGCCAAAGGCGTGGGTCTTGATGGCGCGGGCCTCATGCGTAATCACGCTGGAGTTGCTCATTTCACTACCAGCCGCGGGGATCGTGAGTATTGTACCAATCGGCAGAGAGTTAACGACGGGAATGCGCTTCATATAGTTCTTTTCCCAGACATCCTCTTCGGTCACGGCTTGCGCGCCGATGGCCTTACAAGAGTCGATGACACTGCCACCGCCGACACCAAGCAGAAAATCAAGCTTCTCCTCACGGCAGAGCCGCACACCCTCTTCCACAAGCGCCCAGCGCGGGTTCGGCTGGACGCCGCCGAGCTCTACGACATGCAGTCCGGCTTTTTGCAGGGACGCTTTGACGCGATCATACAGTCCGCTTGCCTTGATGCTGCCGCCGCCGAAGTGCAAGAGCACACGTGTGGCCCCGTGGGCGCGCGCAACCGTACCGACACGCTCTTCCGCGTGACGTCCGAAAACGATCTCCGTCGGGCTTTGGAAAGAAAAGTCTACCATGGTAATCCTCCTGACAATCATAAATCTGTTTTTCGCTGTATGCCTCCACCGGTTCACCCGCTCTTTGCGGTTTCTTGCGGATGTATCAATACTATTTCCTACCAAAGAATGATGGGTCTGTTACATTGCCAAAGCCTTCGCAATTTTTCTTTCGAAAATTCTATCGTTTTTCCGGGTTTTCACTTCCCGGGAAAACTTCAGCTGACCAATTCATGTTGAAAACTCTCAATTTTTCAACAGACCCATTATATCTCGAACAGGACGGCTTTGCAAGGGGAATGCCGCCGGATCCGGTAAGGAATCGGCTCCGGCAGATTTTGACGTGTTTGTCGCTCTCTACCGTATCTTGTTGTTATACCGCAGACATTATCATATATATTGCGGATTACGCAAATATCCATACTTTTATCCCTTTTTTGTTGCGTTCCTGACTGTTTTCATTTACAAGCCCGGTGACCCATGATATAATGGTGCCGGATTTCCTTCCCCTTCCTATTGTCTGTATGTTTTTGGCT
>CAYWWF010000147.1:1240-5767 GCA_964461745.1 uncultured Oscillospiraceae bacterium
ACCGCCTCTTACCGCGGCGCTGTTTTGTTCTAGGGAACACTGCGCAGTGCGTCCCTATGGAAAACTGGCGGACAGAGGTGTTACAATTTTGCTTTCACAAGAAGAAGTCTGGAACATGATCCTTGAGGACATTGCGCGTGTAAGTTCCCAAACGGTCATGCGCACCTGGTTTGACGACATGAAGATCCTGCGCTTCACCGACGATCAGCTCGTGCTTTACACACCGCCGGGCTTTAAACGTGACGTCGTACAGCGGCGGTATGTCGACCGCATCATCGCGATTCTGGCCGAGGTCTACAAACGGCCCTATACCGTGGAGATCGTCGTCGCGGAAGAGCTTGAGGACTATATGAAGTCGCTGGAGCCGCCCGCCGAAGAAGACACGCGGGAAACTGAGCTGTTTACCTTTGACCAGTTTGTCGTCGGCTCATCGAACAAGTTTGCCCACGCCGCGGCGCAAGCCGTCGCCGAAAACCCGGGCCAGACCTACAACCCACTGTTCATCTACGGCGGCTCGGGGCTTGGCAAAACGCACTTGCTCTATGCGATTTTAAACCGCGTCAAACAGAAGTTCCCTTCCTATGTCTGCCGCGTCGTCACCGGGGAACAGTTTACGCGCGACCTTGTCACGGCCATCCGCACGGGCAAAAACTATGAGTTTCACGAGCGCTTTCGCAAGCTGGACATTCTGCTTGTCGACGACATTCAATTTATCGCGGGCAAGGACTTCTCCCAAGAGGAATTTTTCCACACCTTCAACGCGCTCTATGACGAAGGGCATCAGATTGTGCTGACCTCCGACCAGCCGCCCAAGAGTGTCAACAAACTCGAAGAGCGTTTGCGCACGCGCTTTGAGTGGGGCATCACGACGGACATCGTGCCGCCCGACTACGAAACGCGTCTGGCCATTGTCAATGTCAAAGCCTATCGGCTTGGGCTTAAAATCCCGGAGGACGTCGTCGCCTACATTGCGCATTCGGCCACAGCCAATGTGCGGCAGATTGAAGGCGTCGTGAAAAAACTCTTGGCCTACCGTGACCTCTTACATAAAGAGGTGGACATGGACACAGCCAAACGCGCGATTGCCGACCTCGTGCGCGAACGGCCCGGCCTCTCGCCGACACCGGCGCTGATCCTGCAAGAGGTTTGCAGCTACTACAATGTGGATAAGACCGATATTTTCAGCTCCAACCGCCGCGCGGATCTGGTGCTGGCCCGGCAGATGGCCATGTATTTGACCCGCCTACTCACACAGGACAGCCTCCACGAGATCGGCAAGTTCTTTCGCCGCGACCATACAACCGTCGGCCACGGCTGCGACCGCATCGAATCCCAGCGCGGAACGGATCAGAAACTGGGCCGGGACATACAGACACTCGTGGAAAACATAAAGAGCAAGTAGATATATAATCGAAAATCTGCGGATTTTCTCGATTATTTGGAGTCTATGGATAGGAAATAGGCAAAATGAATCCGCCTATTTCCTGATTGAATGGCAGGGCCTGTGGGCCCTGGGACCGGGGCGGACGGCCTGTAGTTATCCCCAAGATTGGGGGATGGGGGACAATTTTTTGGTCAGGCAGAGAGTTTGCCAACGTACGTCGTGAGGCGCGCCCCGATATGCCGGGGGATATCCTTTTGTTATCCCACAAACAGATGGGGACGGGAAATGTTAGCGGGACAAGCTGTTTTGCGCTTTATCCCACATCCCCCGGACTACCGCTACCACCGCCAACTTATTATTCTATTCTCTTCTCTCTATAGATAGAACAAAATTTTTTTCAAAGCCGCGCCGAGAAAGTCTCGGACTAAATGACAGCGCGGCGTCATACCTTGGAAATAGGGTTTGCCCCCATATACGGTTTACTGGCATGACAGGGCAAAACCGGCAACGAGAAGACAAACCCCAGCCCACGGAAAGGAAGGATACACATGAAATTTTCCTGCGAACGGACGCTGCTATGGAGCGCGCTACAAAATGTTGCGCGCGTTGTACCCGGACGTACGACATTGGCGGCACTCGAAGGCATTTTGGTCGAGGTTGGAGAGAGGCTTACGCTGACCGCTTACAACCTCGAGGTGGGTATCCGCTCGACCTTAGACGCGGACATACAAAAGACCGGCGCCGCGGTGGTCAGCGCGCGTCTGCTTTGCGACATCGTACGCAAGCTGGATGACCTGCCTGTCGTACTGGAGCTTGAGGATAAAATGGTGCTGCGTATCACTTGTGGCGACGCAGAATATCATATTTCCTCCTGCCTTGGCGCCGATGTCTATCCGGAACTGCCCGCCGTCGAAGGTGACGTGTTTTGTACTCTGCCGCAACCTCGACTCAAAGATATGCTTTCGCGCACGCTCTATGCGCTCTCGGACAACGACGCCAAACAGGTGCAAACCGGCGCGCTGTTTCAATGGTCAGGTGGTAAGTTGACGATTGTCGCGGTGGACGGCTATCGGCTGGCGCTGCGGTGTGAACCTTCGGAAGCCACAGGCGGAGATGTCTCCATCATCGTACCGGGTGACGCGCTGCGCGAGATGGAGCGTGTACTGTCCGACAGTGAAGAGGAAACCGTCGACATCATCCGCACGGATCGGCATGTGAGCTTCCACATGGAAGATACGGTGCTATTGACCCGACTCATTACGGGCCGTTTCCTGCAATATGAAAGCGCCATCAGTCAGGAGCGCTCCCTGCAAGTCCGATTGGACACCGAAGCCCTGCGCCAGAGTGTGGAACGCGTGAGTTTGCTGATTGGCGAAAAAATCAAGCGCCCGGTTTGTTTTCAATTTAACGCGGGCCGAGTCACCGTCTCGACGAGTACGATGCTTGGCCAGGCTGTAGACCACTGTCCGGCCGAGATGACCGGCGGCGAGCCGTTGGAGATTGGTTTTAACCACAGATATGTCTTGGACGCGCTGCGTGTGGTGCCGCGCGACGTACCCTGTCGGATTGAGCTCAAAAACGCGTTGTCGCCCTGTGTGATTGTGCCGGAGGAAGGCGAAGCGTTTTTGTTTATGATCCTTCCGGTGCGTTTGCACGCGGAGACGCCGGATAAACCGTAAAGCGATGTGGATAGAGAGCCTTTATCTCAAAGATTTCCGGAACATTCCTGAGGCGCGCGTGACATGGGACGCGGGCCTCAATGTCATTTTCGGCGACAACGCCCAGGGAAAGACAAATTTGCTCGAAGCTGTGTTTTACTTCGGCGCGGGCAAAAGCCACAGAGAGGCCAAAGACCCCCAACTTGTACGTTATAGCATGACACATGCGCGGATGGAAGCCGAAATTGTCTCCGAGGGGCGGCGGCAGACGCTGGCCGTCACCTTGCAGCCGCCGCGCAAGGCGATGTGGTGCAACGAGGTACGTCTGAAAAGCCCGCGTGAGCTGGTCGGCAAACTGCCCTGTGTGCTCTTTGGGCCCGAAGAACTGGATCTGGTTCGCGCGGGCGCGCTGACGCGCCGCCGATTCTTGAATCTTGCGCTCTGCCAACTCTCTCCGGCCTATTTGGCGGCGCTTTCCGAGTACAACAAACTGATTGCCCACAAAAACAAACTGTTGCACCAAGAAACGGGCTGGGAGGAGCTTCTGCCCGTGTTCAACGCGCGCCTGTCCCTCTGCGGGGCGACACTCATTGCGGCGCGGTATCGGTTTATGGAAGACCTGCGGCGTTTGGCGGAACGGTTCCACGCGGAAATCAGCGTCCACCGCGCGCCGGGGACAGAGAGGGAAATAGCACCGGAGCCCGAGACGCTCTCCTTGCAATACAAAACCGTCTCCGGTCTTGATCCTTCCGCGCCGCGTGAGGAGCTTGCGCGCGCGTTTCTCAACAAACTCATGGAGAATGCCCAGCGGGAACGTGCCGCGCGCGTAAGTCTCTACGGCCCGCACCGGGACGACATCGAAGCGATGCTCTCGGGCCGCGCGTTGAAGCTTTATGGCTCGCAGGGTCAGCGGCGCACGGCGGCCTTGGCGATGAAACTCGCCGAGCGGGAGATTTTCACGGGGTACCTCGGAGAGCCGCCCGTGTTGCTGCTCGACGATGTGTTTTCCGAATTGGACGTCCACCGCCGCGATCATCTGGTGCGCCGTGTGACACAAGGGCAGGTCATCCTGACCGGCTGCCAGTGGGACGCCGCACCACCGAAGGGCTTGTGCTTGCGGGTGCAAGGCGGAGAGGTGATGGCAGACAACAGGGAAAAGAGAACAGAGAACAGATAAAAGAGAAAGAAGCGGCGGCCGCGTCTTTCTCTTTTATCTGTTGTAGGGAACGCATTGTATGCGTTCCACCGCCTCCGACGGTGCAAGAATAATTTCAAACAAAAAAGACAAAGGAACAGAAGAACTGTTCCTTTGCAAAAATAAAAATAGGAGGGGAAAAGATGAAGTCAGAAGTAAAGCCACTTGGCTTGCTGTTGATGGTCTTAGTATACGGCAGGATTGTTAAGAAACCCCACCAAAGATATTAAAAGAGTGTTAACTCTTTGTGTAAAATTTTTCGTACATTCCCAGTAAGCCAAAGACGAGTT
>CAYWWF010000148.1:0-5690 GCA_964461745.1 uncultured Oscillospiraceae bacterium
CCCTGCGGGGGGCTTCCCTGCGGGGGCTTCCCTGCGGGGGGCTTCCCTGCGGGGGCTTCCCTGCGGGGGGCTTCCCTGCGGGGGACGGGGGCGTCACTTTCTTGCTCGTGCAAGAAAGTAACCAAAGAAGCACGCCAAGGGGGAGGGGTTTCGATCCCCCTCCCCCTTGGATCCCTCTCCCGCCGACAAGAGGGGGTTGCGGCCCCCTCTAGACTCCCCCACGGGGATAGAAACGTCGGGACGAGAGAAACAAAAACGCTCTCTGTCCTCTGCGTCCGCCGTTTCCCACTACCCCCGTTTCCAACCCCCCCGGGGTATCAAAAGGGGCCGCAGCCCCTTTTGTCGTCTGGGGAGTAGGGGATTGTTAAGGGGGAGAGGGCATACGAAACCCTCTCCCCCTTAACCACGTTCTTTGGTTACTTTCTGTCGTGCAACAGAAAGTAACGCGCCCTGTCCCCCGCCGGGACGTCGCCTATCTGTTATTTGTTATTTGTAGTTGGGAGTTTTATCTTTGCACGACCACATTTCTATCAAAGGCGCCCGTGAACACAACCTGAAGAACATCGACGTGACCATTCCCCGCGACCAGCTCGTTGTCATTACGGGCCTGTCGGGCTCGGGGAAATCTTCGCTTGCCTTCGACACGATTTACGCCGAAGGCCAGCGCCGCTATGTCGAGTCGCTCTCGGCCTACGCGCGGCAGTTTTTGGGCCAGATGGACAAGCCCGAAGTCGAGTCCATCGAGGGCCTGTCTCCGGCGATCTCCATCGATCAGAAGACGACCTCCAAAAACCCGCGTTCGACCGTCGGTACGGTCACGGAAATCTATGACTACCTGCGTCTGCTCTGGGCGCGCGTCGGCGTACCCCACTGCCCGAAGTGCGGGCGTGTGATCCGCCAGCAGACCATCGACCAGATTGTCGACCATCTGCTCACCTATCCCGAGGACACCCGCCTTGTCGTCATGGCCCCCGTTGTGCGCGCGCGCAAGGGGGAATACCAAAAGGTTTTCGATGACGCGCGGAAGTCCGGCTATGTCCGTGTGCGCGTAGACGGGCAGATGTATGAACTCAGTGAGAAAATTACACTCGAAAAGAACAAAAAACATGACATAGATATCGTCGTCGACCGTGTGATCCTGCGCGACGACATCCGCCGCCGTCTGACCGACTCCGCCGAGACCGCCGCGTCGCTGGCCGGTGGGTTGGTGCTCGTCGAACGCCTGCCTGTGACCGACGACGAGGGTACGGTGTTGACGCCCGGCGAAGAGACGCTGTTTTCGCAAAACTACGCCTGTGAGGACTGCGGCGTCTCGATTGAGGAGCTCACGCCGCGCATGTTCTCCTTCAACAACCCCTATGGTGCGTGTCCGACCTGTACGGGGCTTGGCGCGCAGCTCAAAGTCGACCCGGATCGTGTGATGCCCAACCGCAACCTCTCATTGATGCAGGGTGCGGTGAAGGCCGCGGGCTGGACGACCCCTGAACCCGGCACGATTGCGCATATGTACTACACCGCCCTCGGCAAGCGCTTCGGTTTCACCCTGCGCACGCCGCTCAAAGCTTTTTCGAAAGAAGCCATCGACGCGCTGCTCTACGGCACGGAGGGGGAGCTTCTCTCGCTGCACTACCGCACGGCGCGCGGTGAAAGCACCCTCCAGCAGCCCTTTGAGGGCATCGTCCACAACCTAGAGCGCCGCTACAAAGAGACGACAAGCGAATGGGCGCGGCAGGAGATTGAGGACTCCATGGCGCTGATTGCCTGTCCGGACTGTAGGGGCGAGCGCTTGCGCCGCGAAAGTCTCGCGGTCACCGTCGGGGATCTCAGCATTTCCTCGCTGACGCGTCGCTCGATTTCTGACGCGCTGCACTTCATCGACACACTCACGCTCACCGAAAAGGAATCCATGATCGCCGGGCGTATCTTGAAAGAGATCCGCGAACGCTTAGGCTTTCTCATCAGCGTGGGCCTCTCGTACCTCACACTCGCGCGTCAGGCCGGAAGCCTCTCGGGCGGCGAGAGCCAGCGCATTCGTTTGGCGACGCAAATCGGCTCATCGCTGATGGGCGTGCTCTACATCTTGGACGAGCCCTCCATCGGTCTGCACCAGCGCGACAATCAGAAGCTGCTCGACACCCTGTGCCGTCTGCGCGACCTCGGAAACACATTGCTTGTCGTCGAACACGATGAGGACACGATGCTCGAGGCCGATCACATCATCGACGTCGGCCCGGGTGCTGGCATCCATGGCGGCGAGATCGTCGCCGTCGGTAAGATCGACGACATCCGCGCCTGTGAGGCTTCCGTCACCGGGCAATACCTCTCCGGCAAAAAGTACATCCCTGTACCGCGCACACGCCGCGCGGGCAACGGGAACAAGCTGATTTTGCGCGGCGTGCAGGAAAACAACCTCAAAGGCATGGACGTGGAGATCCCACTCGGCACCTTCACGGCGGTGACGGGCGTCTCGGGCTCGGGTAAGTCCTCGCTTGTCAACGAGATTCTCTACAAACGGCTGGCCGCCGAGCTCAATGGCGCGCACACTCGCCCCGGTCGCCACGAAGGCTTTGAGGGCATTGAGCACTTAGACAAGGTCATCGCGATCGACCAGGCCCCGATTGGGCGCACCCCGCGCTCCAACCCAGCGACCTACACGGGCCTGTTTGGCGACATCCGTGACCTATTCGCCGCGACCGCCGACGCCAAAGCGCGCGGGTACAGCGCGGGCCGCTTTTCGTTTAACGTGCGCGGCGGGCGCTGCGAGGCTTGCAAAGGCGACGGGCTGATTAAGATTGAGATGCACTTTCTGCCCGATGTCTACGTGCCCTGCGACGTCTGCAAGGGCCGCCGCTACAACCGCGAGACGTTGGAAGTGCGCTACAAGGGTAAGAACATCCAAGAAGTGCTGGAGCTCACCTGCGAAGAGGCGCTCTCCTTCTTTGAAAATCTGCCGAAGCTCCACCGCCGCTTGCTGACACTCAACGAGGTGGGCCTGTCGTACATCCGCCTGGGTCAGCCCTCGACGACGCTCTCGGGCGGCGAAGCCCAGCGCGTGAAGCTCGCAACCGAACTTTGCCGCCGTTCGACCGGTAGCACAATTTATATCTTAGACGAGCCGACAACGGGTCTGCACGTCGCCGACGTACACCAGCTTGTCGACGTCCTGCATCGGCTTGTGGAGACAGGCAACACCGTCGTCGTCATTGAACACAACCTAGACGTGATTAAAACCGCAGACTGGGTCATCGACCTCGGCCCTGAAGGCGGCGAGGCCGGCGGACGGCTGCTCGTGGAGGGCACACCTGAAACCGTCGCGGCGTTTGAAGGCTCGTACACCGGCGCGTTTTTGAAGCCGAAACTCGGCGAAACGACGTCGGAATGATGTCATTGGGACTCCGTTTTGGGAGCGACGAGGGCGTGGATCCCTACAATGGCTCTGATTTTTGTGGGTTCACGCGACTGTTTTCCAAATTCAGAAATGTTGACAGGTTTTTAATCCGGTGGTACACTAATATACAACATACCCCGAAGTTATGGGGCGGTTCATATGCAACCGTCGGGGCATAATACCTCCGCGTGAAGTGGGTCGAATGCATCGCACCACTCTTGCGCGCTGAGAGATAAGGGGAGTTCAAGAATGAGTAACATTCGCATTGGCATCGTGGGGTATGGGAACCTTGGCCGTGGCGTGGAACACGCCATACAGCAAAACCCGGACATGGAACTTGTGGCGGTGTTTACCCGCCGGGATCCGGGTTCGGTTACACTGCAAACCGCCGGCGTACCGGTGGTGTCGCTTGAAGACGCGCCAAGTTTTAGCGACAAAATTGACGTCTGCATTCTCTGCGGCGGTTCGGCCACCGACCTGCCCGAACAAGGGCCTTCGTTGGCCCGACTCTTCCACACGGTGGACAGTTTTGACACCCACGCCAAAATTCCGGCGTATTTCCAGGCGATGGATCAGGCCCTGCGCGACAGCGATCATTTGGGCGCGATCTCCCTCGGTTGGGATCCTGGCCTGTTTTCAGTCAATCGCGTGATGTTTGACGCGTTTTTGCCGTCCGGCAACGCCTATACCTTTTGGGGCCGCGGTGTCAGCCAAGGACATTCCGACGCGATCCGGCGCGTGCCCGGCGTAAAGCGGGGCATTCAATACACAGTGCCGAAAGCTGAGGCGTTGGCTTCGGTGCGAAACGGCGAAAATCCCACGCTTGCGGGTCATGACGCGCATTTGCGTGAGTGCTATGTCGTGCTTGAGGCGGGGGCCGACGCCGCCCAAGTGGAAAACAGCATCCGGACGATGCCGCACTATTTTGCCGAGTATGACAGCGTCGTGCATTTCATCTCGGAGGAAGAGTTTAACCAAAACCACAACACGATGCCGCATGGCGGCTCGGTGTTCCATGCCGGTAGTACCGGCGGGCAGCACAAGCATCTGCTGGAGTTTTCAATTCAACTGGACTCGAACCCCGAGTTTACTTCAAGCGTTCTCGTGGCCTACGCCCGCGCGGTGTATCGTTTGGCCGCCGAAGGGCGGCGCGGCGCGTTGACCGTGCTGGACATCCCACCCGCGCTGTTGTCACTTAAGAGTTCGGAGGAGCTCAGGGCGTCGATGCTGTAGGCATTTACATTTTTGTCATCGACTCCTACGCACGCCATACGTTTATAAAAAAGGCGGCTTTCTGAATGTTCAGAGAGCCGTCTTTTTATTGCTTGTTTCGCTTGTGTTAGCGCATACCGCCGAACATGGAGCCGTTGCCGCCATTGGCATACGGCAGATTGCCGGTATAGGGCGCTGTGCCGGTACGCGGAAGCGTGCCATAAGGGGCGACGCCGTTACCGGGCACGGTTCCGTTACCGGTGCGCGGCATCGTCCCAGTGCGCGGGGCGGTACCGGTGCGCGGCATGGTGCCATTGCCGGTGCGGGGCATTGTGCCGGTGCGCGGCATGGTGCCGTTGTTTGTGCGCGGCGCGGTGTCCACACGCGGATTCATGTTGTTGTTCTGACCGTTGGAACCATTGCGGGTATTGCCGTCGAGGCCATTGCGGATGGTGCCGTCAAGGCCGTTGCGCGTCGCGCCGTCCATACCATTGCGGTAGGTGCCGCTGTTGTTGCCGTTGTAAGGCGCAGTGCCATACGTTCCGTTGTAGGGGGTCGAACCATAAGGCATAACGCCTCTGGAACGGGTCGTGTCGCTCGGCGAGGGGCTCGCGGGCGGTGTGGTGGAAGGACGCACGCTCGGGGACGGCGAAGCGGCCGGGCTCGGGGATTGCGAGACATTGTTTGTGCAAGCGGCCAAAACGCCGACAAGCAGTACCATAACAAGCGCTAAAATAACACTCTTTTTCATGAGGTACCTCCATCTTTTTTACATCTCGTTAGAGTTTGGCTTGGAAAAAATGGAATTCTCTTAATGAGATTCGGGCACAAATTAGTATAAACGAAAGTGCCCTAAATATGTCGAAACCATGGACTTGATTCATTTGGCGCTAGCGGCGATATTTACCAAAACTTATGCTTGCGTTTTGCGAGATTTTGGGATACAATCCAAAATTGAGTGGTAGAATTAAACACTTACATCGCTCTGCAAACTAATACTTGGATTTTCTTTCCTCCGCCTACAGTTGGGGACAGGAAAAGATGTCATTCACGATTTGATTGTCAGCGCAATATAATTTTTTAAATATAT
>CAYWWF010000149.1:0-3858 GCA_964461745.1 uncultured Oscillospiraceae bacterium
AAAGAAAATGAGAGTAAAGCATGAATCTGTTCAACTGTGAAGCGCAATTTGTCCTCTCCGCTTACGACCCCAAGCAATTCATCTCTGATGATGTGCCGAAGTTTGTATTTGCCGGGCGCTCGAATGTCGGGAAATCCTCGGTGATCAATACGTTGACGCGCCGCAAGAGCCTCGCACGCGTCGGCGACACACCGGGGAAAACCCGCTGCGTGAACTATTTTCTCCTCAAGGATTTGGCCTACTATGTCGACCTGCCCGGTTACGGTTACGCCCGTGTCTCCCACGCGGAAAAGCAGCGCTGGAGTCATCTGCTTGAAGCCTTTTTTGCCGACACAAGTACAATTCGCTTGGGGGTTTTGGTTGTCGACGCGCGCCATACGCCCACGGAGCAGGATCGCACGATGGCGGGCTATTTTCAGATGACCTGTCTGCCGTTTTTGGTGATTGCCAACAAGGTCGATAAGCTCAAAAACTCGCAGGTTGAGGCGCGGCTTCAAGACATCCGCGAAACTCTCACACTGGACGAGAGTGTGCCTCTGGTTCCGTTTTCTGCGGCAAAGGCAAAGGGCCGCGACGACGTACTCACGCATTTTACCCGTGTGTTAGAAAGCTGACGGGGTAACCAATACAGCAATGAGCAAGCTTGGCTAAAAAGGGGTGGCTCTTTGTGAAGTACATTCGCTTTGCGCGGGACAAACAGACGGCTTGGGCCATACTCGAAGGGGATATGGTGCGACCTCTGCGCCACGCGCCGTGGCTCGGCGTCGAACCACAGGCTTACGTGTACGGGCTTTCTGAAGTGACGCTTTTCGCGCCCGTGACCCCCTCAAAAATCGTCTGTGTGGGAAAGAATTACCGTGACCACATCTCCGAACTCGACGGGGACGTGCCGGATTGTCCCATTTTATTTTTCAAGCCGCCGAGCGCATTGATTGGGCCGGAAGAACCAATCCGCATCCCCCCGAAGGCCGGACGCGTCGACTATGAGGGGGAGCTCGCGTTTGTCGTCGGTAAGACCGCGTCCAACGTCTCTGTCGAGGAGGCACTTTCATACATTTGGGGTTACACCTGTCTGAACGACGTCACCGCGCGCGACATACAAAAAGCCGATGGACAGTGGTGTAGAGCGAAGGGCTTTGACAGCTTTGCGCCGGTGGGCCCTTGGATTGAGACGGAGCTGAACCCGGACGACCTACAGCTTGAAACCATGCTTTCGGGTGTCGTAAAGCAATCCGTGCGCACGTCTCAGTTCCTGTGGAATGTACCAGAACTGCTCGCGTTTATCACCTCATGCATGACGCTACAGCCCGGCGACTTGGTGTCTACGGGCACCCCTGCCGGTATCGGCCCGATGCGTTCGGGAGACATTGTCAGCGTCAGCATCGAAGGCATAGGGACACTGACAAACCCGGTGCTATAAGGGGTCTGCCCCATAAGTATAAAAAAAGTAACAGTTCACAGAATAGGAGGCCCCTCCCATGTATCTACCCCGCTGTCTTTCCGTGCTCCCGAGTGGCCATCTGGCCATCGGCGGTCTGGATATCCCGCAACTTGCACAAACATATGGAACACCGCTGTACCTGATGGATGAAGACGACATACGCAACAATTGCCGTTCGTTTTTAAACGCGATCAAAGAAAACTATCCCGGAGATGGAGCCATCGCTTTCGCGAGCAAGGCCTTTTTGTGCAAGGCCATGACCCGTCTCTTGGCCGAGGAAGGCATGAGTTTGGACGTGGTCTCTGCGGGTGAGCTGTATACCGCGATGAGCACAAACTTTCCGACCGAGCGCATCTATTTTCACGGCAACAACAAGACGGACGCGGAAATCAAGATGGGATTGGATCATGGCGTTCGCTTTGTCGTGGACAACCGCGAAGAACTCCTGACTTTGCAGGCGATGGCGCAGGAACGGAATCTTACGCCTCAGGTGTCGTTTCGTATAAAGCCCGGCGTAGACGCCCATACGCACGACTTCATTTTGACCGGTAAAATTGACTCTAAGTTCGGCTTTGCGCTGGAAACCGGCGAAGCGTTTGCGATCCTGCAAGAGGCCCAAAGTCTTTCCCATATTCACCCGATCGGACTGCACTGCCACATTGGCTCCCAAATCTTTGACGCCGAACCGTTTGACCACACCGTGAACATCATGGTGGATTTTATGGCTGAGCTGCGTGATAAGTTGGGACTTGTCATTCAGGACCTCAATCTGGGTGGCGGCTTCGGGATACGCTACATTGAGTCCCACGATCCGAGACCGCCTGCGGTCGTCGTGCAGGCTGCCTGTGAGGCGGTGATCCGCGAGACGAAAAAGCACGGCTTACCGCTGCCGCGTTTGGTGCTTGAGCCCGGGCGCTCAGTCGTTGGTGAAACAGGCGTTACAGTTTACCGGGTCGGATCCGTCAAACAGATTCCGAACATCTGCACCTATGTATCCGTGGACGGCGGTATGACCGACAACCCCCGTTGTGCTCTCTACGACGCGGTCTATGACGCACTTGTACCCACCCGGCCGACAGCCGAGAAGACGCAGATCGTCACAATTGCGGGACGTTGTTGTGAATCCGGAGACCTCGTGACCCGCGATTGCGCCCTACCGCCGGTCTCCGCCGGGGATCTTCTCTGCGTGCTCTCAACGGGGGCTTACAACTACTCGATGGCTTCGCATTACAACCGCGTACCCAACGCGCCGGTGGTGTTTGTGCGAGGAGGCCAGCATCGGCTTGTCGTGCGCCGGGAGACCTATGAGGATATGACACGCAACGATGTAGAATAAATCATCTCCTTTCTTAGACAAAACCGCGTAAACTCAGTCTGGTGCGATGCTGCCATGGATCTCGGTCAAACTTGCCCCCTTTGTCCGTTTCGACGCATATTGCACAGGACGGCTCATACAAATAGGGCAGGGGGGTGGCCGATTGAAGATGTTATTCCCAGCCCTAAAAATGACCGCGGAACTCATTGCGAAACCGCGCGGTTGTCCTCACATCGATCTTGCGCGCAACCAATCCAGCGCGCGTTCATTATCGCGTTTTCACTTTGGGCAACGCATAGGGTTTTTGAAACACGGAAACGGCGGTGACAATTTGGGATCTTCTCAAACTAACAGGCGCAGGGGGCCTCAAAAAAGAACACCCATATTGCCTGTACTTTGTCTTTTTGCGCTTGTCGTGTTCGGCGTGGCGTACTTTTTGGGGCAAACCGAAGTGCCGACGATCAAGCCCTATCGGCCGGCGTCACGCGTACCCATCATTGACCCGGGCCATGGCGGAGAAGACGGCGGTGCCTCATCCATCCATGGGACGCTCGAGTCCGGGTTGAATCTGCAAATCTCTATGAAACTCAATGAAATCATGCATTTCTTGGGGATTCCTTCGATCATCCTGCGAGAAACAGACATATCATTGCATGACAGCTCCGCAAAAACCTTACGGGAAAAGAAAAACTCGGATTTGAAAAATCGAGCAAACAAGATCAATTCGATTTCAAACGGTCTGTTGTTGAGTGTACACCAAAACACCTTTACAAACTCAAAATACTTTGGCCTACAGAGTTTTTACGCGCCTGGGCCTGGCAGCAAAGAGATCGCGCTGCTGGTGCAAAAAAACGCCAAAACGTATTTGGACACAGAAAATACGCGCAGTGCCAAACCCGTGAATAAAGATTTATATCTAATGAACGCCGTCAATGTACCCGCGGTACTCATCGAGTGCGGGTTTATTTCAAACGCAAAGGACGAGCGGAATCTACTCGACGGCGCCTATCAAACGCGGCTGGCCACTATGATCGCCGCGTCCTATGTACAGTGGACGGAGACGCTGCCCTAATACAGCGCCACACAAACGTCCATTCAGCTA
>CAYWWF010000149.1:3958-5668 GCA_964461745.1 uncultured Oscillospiraceae bacterium
ACAGTGGACGGAGACGCTGCCCTAATACAGCGCCACACAAACGTCCATTCAGCTACACTTTGCCCAGTTTTGGGTGGGGAGACACACGCACGATGAAAGACATCTTCTTTTGCACCGCCTGCGGAAACGAATACGCCAACTGGGCCGGACAATGTCCGGCCTGTAAAGCGTGGGACACCTTGGTCTCCCGCCCGTTTGATGCGGAAAAATCCGTAAAAACCGAAAGGAATCCCCGAAAGCGCCCCAGTACGCCGCAGACACTGCGGGAGATCAAACACGAGGACACGCTTCGTTTTTCGACCGGAATGGGGGAGCTTGACCGCGTGCTCGGCGGCGGCGCTGTCAAAGGCTCCGTTGTGCTCGTGGCCGGAGAGCCCGGCATTGGAAAATCTACAATGCTGCTGCAAATTTGTGAAAAACTCGCTGAGGGACTCACGGTGCTTTATGTCACCGGGGAGGAGTCGCCAGGGCAGCTCAAATTGCGGGCGTCTCGCTTGGGCCTTGAAACGTTGCCGCGGCTGTACATATACGCCGAGACGGACATGGATGACGTCTTGGATGCTGTGGAGACGCTATCGCCCGATGTCCTCGTGCTGGATTCGATTCAGACAATGATGAAAACGAGCGTCCGGGGTGTCACCGCAACGCCTGGCAACGTCGCGCAGGTCAAAGAGTGTACGCTAACTGTGATGAACCTTGCCAAAACACGTGACGTCACCGTTTTCATTGTCGGGCACGTGAACAAGGAAGGGGCCATTGCCGGCCCTAAGGTGCTTGAACATATGGTGGACTGTGTCCTCTATTTTGAAGGCGACCGCCAGCTCAGTTACCGCATTTTGCGCGCCGCGAAAAACCGCTTTGGCTCAACCAACGAAATCGGTCTGTTTGATATGCAGGGCCGTGGGCTTGTCGAGGTTCCCAACCCCTCTGAATACTTGCTGGATGGCCGTCCGCGCGGCGTATCTGGTACCTGTGTGGCGTGTATTATGGAGGGCACGCGTCCGCTTTTGGCTGAAGTACAAGCCCTGGTTACAAAGACGAGCTTTGGAACGCCGCGCCGTATGGTCAGCGGATTTGACTTCAACCGCGCGATGTTGCTGCTCGCGGTGCTTGAAAAGCGTGTCGGTGTGTTTTTGGGCAGCTTTGATGCGTATATCAACATCGTCGGCGGCTTACGCGTAGACGAACCGGCTATGGATCTGCCGGTATTGATTGCCTGCGCCTCGAGCGCCAAAGATCAGCCTGTGCCGGACAGCGTTTGCGCGTTTGGTGAGGTTGGCCTCACCGGAGAACTGCGTTCTGTGCCGCATTTGCATCAGCGCATCGCGGAAATCCATCGCCTGGGCTTCACGAAATGCATAATACCTAAACAGGGCACACGAAATGTGGTGAGTCCGGCCGGAGTGGAACTCATCCGCGTAAAACATGTACGCGAAGCGTTTGCCCAGGTTTTCACTGGGGCATAAAGTCGGGTTCAAACCTGGCTTCGTTTGGTTTCAGCCGATTTTCCGACAAAGTGAAGGCACCCGGCCTGTGACACGGCGTTTTGCGTCGAATTTTCAAAAAATCTGACATTTTGCGCGTTGCAAAGACTGCCGGTGGACTGTTCCAGATGACAGGTGCCGTCGCCTTGATAGATACAAGGACTGGTACACGCGATGATGCTCATGCGTCTGCCTCCATTGTGTCTAAATGTATGGAATGAACTTC
>CAYWWF010000150.1:0-5648 GCA_964461745.1 uncultured Oscillospiraceae bacterium
TAACCCTCAAAATGCTGTTTCAATTTCAGTGGCCCTCTTTACGCATTGCCCCAAAGGCGGATTTGTACTGCATCCCGCCGCAGGATCATACGGTGTGGCTGTCCTTCGTGGCTGGGTTGTCAATCAGATGACCGTGGTCATCAAAACGTGAGCCGTGACACGGACAGTCCCAACTGTGTTCGAGTTCATTCCGGTGTAGCGCGCCACCGAGGTGGGTGCAACGTTTGGTTGTTGGCAGCACCATGTCACCGAGCGTTGTACCCAGGTTGGCAAACAGTTGTTTGTGCAGCACACTTCGTTGCGGAGAGAACACTTCAATCAACGCGTCTTCCCGTTCAATGATCAAGTCGATGAGTACAGAGGCACTGACCATCGACGAAGTCATACCCCATTCGTTGAATCCTGTGGCGACATAGAGATTCGGTGTGTTCTTACTGTAAAGCCCGATGTAGGGCATCCCGTCGAGGCTCATGCAGTCCTGTGTGGCCCACGAGGCCACCTCGCGGGCGTTCGGGCAGTGACGCGCGGCCCAACCGCGCATCACACCGAAACCACCGCCGCGCTTGCCTGTGCGGTGGTCGCCGCCGCCGACAAGCAGCAGGTTTTTGTAGTTGCGGAAATACAGCCCCTCACCCTCGTCCTCGACATAGGTGCCCTCAAGATCGGGGGCGTTTTCGAGAGCGATGATATAGGAGCGCTGTTGATAGAGTTTTGTGAAAAAGAAGCCGTGGGTGTCGATGAAGGGGTAGTGCGTGGCCACAATGATACGGCGGGCTGTGATTCTGCCGTGGTTGGTATGAGCCGTCAGGCCATCGAGCTTTTGTACAAAAGTGTCCTCATAAATCGGGAGGCCCTGACTGATTCCAGAAAGGAATTTCAGCGGATGGAACTGGGCCATCTCCGGGAATTTAACGGCTCCGGCCACCGGGAACGGAAGTGGCGGCTCGCGCTCAAAGGTGGCCGGAAAGCCCAGAAGGTTGACCGCTCCGGCTTCTTCCTGCATTTTGAGGCGCTCGCTGCGGGAAAAGATGTAGGAAGGCTTGTCCTCAAAGTCGCAGTCAATGCTGTGGGACAACTCACGGAAGTGGCGAACCGCCCAGAGATTGGCTTCGAGATAGAGTTTGGCCGTCTCGAGCGTAAAACGCTTTGTCAGCGTGCCGTAAAACGTGTCGTGTTGCGCGGTGAGGACGGCGGTTGTGTTTTTCGTAATGCCGCTGCCGATTTGGCGAGCTTCCACAAGCAGAGCATCCAAGCCCAGTTGCCGCAAGTGATACAGGCACAAAATGCCTGCCATACCGCCGCCGATGATGAGTACATCGGTAAATTTATCGCCGTCGAGGGTGGGGAATTGTGTCTGTGGGGCTGTTTCACTCCAAATGGATTTCATTGTTTCACCTGACCTATCCTGTGGGCAAACCCAAGTTTTCTCGTTCTCTAGTCTTTCACATTTATATGGCTTCTATGTTTGGTTCAAAAATAAAGTATACATAAACGGGATAGCCAGAAATAACCTGGCTATCCCGTCAGACTGTCAAAAAAGCCTCGCAGAGTTTTCCGCCACCGGCGGAAAATAAAGTTTCAATGTTTTTCCGGGGACATGTGCGTCGGAAAAACTCCATAACCAGTCGATTTTCCTCAGAAAATGGGCATTTCCGGCCCGCAGGCCGGTTCCAAATTTGTCAAAGAATCCAGCAAAGCGATTCTTTGACAACCTGAAACGGGATAGCCAGAAATAACTTGGCTATCCCGTATAAAATTCTATTGCATTAGTACTCCTGCCTAAATGTTGGAATTCTTTGAATCTTCCCCCTACGTTTAACTTCAAAAGTAATATTATCCCGGTCGCTTGTACTTGGCTCTGAGCCGACATTCGGCCAAAATGTGACCTTCCATCGCGTCCATCAGCTCTTTTTCACTGAAACCGCTGGATAGTGACAAGAGGCTGTCCAACGCGTAGACATGGATGTCGATGGTGTGCGCGCTTTTGATGGGGATCGGCCCAGTGTAAGCGTTGAGTTTGTAACTGTTTTTTCCTTGCACAAAATCAGGCTCTTTGTCTTGGGAAGCGTTTTCAGGCAATTCTGTCTCCGTGAGATCGCAAAGCAACCAGAGTGTCAACGGGGAGCCGCGTGAGGCATCCGTGTCGGTAACGACGAGCGCGTAACTCTTGGTGTCGGCGGGCGCGTTTTTGATGGTGATCGGCGGAGAACGCGACGGCAACTTGTTTGTCTTTTGCTCGCCGTTGGCGCCAAACGCGTTGTCCAACACCCCGCCGGAAATTGCGGTGCTGGAAGCTTTCATGACACCGGAATCGGTGGTGTCGGACGCATCGGTAGGGTCGGTCACGTCGTCCGTGAGCTCGTCCTCGATGCCGCCGGAGAGTCCTGTGGGCGGTTTGGAGGTTCGGGGCGGGGAGGGGGCCTGCGTGATGATGCCGTTTTGCGGCGGCCCGGCGACAGCGCAGGCCGAGCAGAGCAGAAGAAGCGCACCCATCAGGGCAAGCAGGTTTCTTTTCATATGGGTTTCCCCCTTTCTATCACTTGATTTCCTCTAAAAACTGAGGTAAAAACCGTCAGCGCAGGGTCTCCGTCGTCAGATAAGGTGAGATGAAAAGTGCGAGCGACCCGCCCAAAACACCCATCAAGAACTGAGGCCAGGAAAATAAAAATTTCAGACTTTCAGCTTGCTTTAAATCGGGGACAAACGCGGGAATCACAAACAAGATCACAAGGGCATACATCAACACAGACTTTACTATGGCACCTACAGTTAAACTGAGCCATTGCGGACGGGGGAAAAACTTGACTGTCGCCGCAAGTGCCGTAATGCCGACACCTAAGATGAGAATCAGCACCGGTAAGGAAGACAATCCTTGCAGTACGGAAATGGCGGATGTTGAAAACGCCAAAAGTAAGCCGCTGAAAAACCCCACCTTCCAGACCGCGACGACAATCGTCAGATGGATCAAAGATCCCATCAGAAGAATGGAGAGATTTAACGCGCCATAGATCTTCAGCTTGGAGAGCATCGGGAGCAGAAGATGTAGGGACTGAAAAATGATGGCGAGCGCCAAGAGGATGCCGGTGTAAGCCAAATAGCGCGTAGTGGCCTTCATATCATACTCCTTGCGTCGGCAGAAATTAAAAAAGAGTACTTTTCTACAGTGTATCACGCGGAAGGTTGGGGGTCAACAAGTTGGAGAATCGTAAAAGAGATGCTTATGGGTGTTTAGTTGCAATCGTGGATTTATTTGCGTTTTCCCCGCCTATGGCGGAGGAAACGCGAAAAAGTTCACATCTTGTTGGAGGAGCAACAGAAACACGTGAATTGACGTATAGAGGCATTTCCGATATAATAAACAAACATGCGAAATCGCATATCGCAAAGCAGATCATGCTTTGGCCGAAAAAGGAGATGAGCCGCGTGGAGTACGATTTCCAGTCGATGGCGCAGAGGATCCGGGAGCTGCGGGACATCTGCGGGTTCAGTGCGGACGAAGTCGCCGCAGAGCTGGACATTCCCATTGCGCAGTATGAATCATTCGAGACGGACGGGCAGGATGTTCCGATTTCCGTACTCTATCATTTGTCTAAAAAATTCGGTGTAGACCTAAACGAACTGCTCACAGGGGCCGCCCCCCATCTATCGACCTACAGCGTTGTACGGCAAGGACAGGGTATGAATGTCAGCCGCTATCCGGGTTATCACTTTCATAGCCTGGCGCACACCTTTAAGCACAAAATGATGGAGCCGCTTTTGGTCTCGGTCGAGCCGGACGAGAAAGATCCCGCGCTGGTTTCGCACGCCGGGCAGGAACTCAACTTCATCCTCGAAGGGCAGATCGAGCTTTTGTTTGAGGGAAGACGCGTCCTGCTGAACCAAGGAGACTGCGTATATTTCGACCCGACACTTCCGCACGGCCAACGCGCCGTCGGAGGGCGCGCGCAGTTTTTGACCGTGATTGCCGAGTAAGTGAGGGAGAATACCGTGTATCTTTTAAATAAATTTTTACCACGTATAGATTTCACATCCTACGAGGATTTCAAGGAAAACTACCGGGTTCATGTGCCCGAGGATTTTAACTTCGGTTTTGATGTCGTGGACGCTTGGGCCGAGCATGATCCGAATAAACGCGCGCTCGTCTGGTGTGACGACCACGGCCATGAGAAGACCCTGACCTTTTCTGAAATCTCTCGCCTGTCGAACAAAACCGTACATTTCTTCAAACAACAAGGTGTCAAAAAGGGCGACGTGGTCATGTTGATCCTGCGCCGCCGCTGGGAGTATTGGATCTGCGCCGTCGCGCTGCACAAACTCGGCGCTGTGTTGATTCCGGGCAGTCTTCAACTCACCGCGAAGGACATCGTCTACCGTGCCCAGTCGGCCGAGATCAAAATGATCGTCTGTGTTGACGAGCCCTTTGTGATTGAGCAGGTGAATCTGGCCCGGCAACAGTTGGACACGAAACCTGTCACCGTTTTGGCCGGGCGCTCGCTCGACGAGGGGGCCGCCCCCCCGGAAGGGTTTCTCCCCCTGCTGGAAAGCATAGAGGGCCAGTCAGAGGTGTTCCCGCGCCCGACCGGGTCGGAGGCAACGTGCGCCGAGGACTTGTTTTTGATTTATTTTACCTCCGGCACGACCGGTATGCCCAAAATGGTCAGCCATGACCACAGCCACCCACTCGGACACATTGTGACGGCCAAGTACTGGCAGTGTGTACAAGAAGACAAACTGCACATGTCGGTGTCCGACTCGGGTTGGGCCAAATTCGGCTGGGGCAAAATTTACGGCCAGTGGATTTGCGGCGCGGTAATTTTCGCCTATGATATGGACAAGTTTGTGCCACTCAAGCTGCTTGAAATGATCGAGAAATACCGTGTGACGACGTTCTGCGCGCCACCGACGATGTACCGCTTTATGCTCCAGGAAGATGTCTCAAAGTTTGATCTCTCCTGCGTAGAACACTGCGGGAACGCCGGAGAACCGCTGAATCCCGAGGTCTTCCGCCGTTGGTATGAACTCACGGGCACAAAGCTCACCGAAGGCTTCGGCCAGTCCGAGTCCTCGGTGCTTGTCGCGAACTTCCCCTGGTTTGAGCCGCGTCCGGGCTCGATGGGCAAGGCCTCCCCACTCTATGACATCGATCTGGTCGGGGCCGACGGAGAGTCCTGCGCCGAGGGTGAGGAGGGCGAAATCGTCGTGCGCGATGTGCGCAAACATCGTCCGACGGGCCTGTTTACGGGCTACTATAAGGACGAGGCGCAGACCGAGAAGGCCATGGGTGCGGGCTATTACAACACAGGCGACGTCGCCTGGCGTGACTCGGACGGCTACTACTGGTTCGTTGGCCGCAACGACGACGTAATCAAGTGTTCCGGTTACCGCATCGGTCCGTTTGAAGTCGAGTCGGCGCTGCTCGAGCATCCGCTTGTGACCGAGTGTGCCGTGACCGCAGCGCCCGATCCGGTGCGCGGACATGTTGTGAAAGCGACCGTCGTGCTGCGTCCGGGGGCCCGCGGAGATGACAAGCTCGTCCGAGAGCTTCAGGAGCATGTCAAAAAAGTTACCGCGCCGTATAAGTATCCACGCATCGTGGAGTTTGTTGACGAGCTGCCAAAGACTGTTGGCGGGAAAATCAAACGCGCCTT
>CAYWWF010000151.1:0-5633 GCA_964461745.1 uncultured Oscillospiraceae bacterium
CTCACCCTCCTGGCCCATGCTGGCCCAGACATCCGTAACGAGCACGTCGGCGCCTTTGGCCGCGTCCTCGGGCGCGCGCATGAGCGAAAATGCGTCGCCAAAACCCTCTGCCCACTTGAGCACAGTGGGGTCGGGGTCGTAGCCTTCAGGGCAGGCCACGCGCATCCGCATCCCGCAGGTCAGTGTGCCGACAATCAACGAGCGGCAGACGTTGTTGCCGTCGCCGATGTAGGCTACGGTCAGGCCTTCCAGACGCCCAAAGCGCTCCTGGATGGTCTGGAGGTCAGCCAAGATTTGACAGGGGTGCTCGACGTCGGTCAGCGCGTTGATGACGGGAATGGAGGAAAAAGCCGCCAGCTCTTCCACGTCGGATTGCTTGTAGGTGCGGATCATCAAAATATCCAGGTACCGCGAGAGCACACGCGCGGTGTCGCGGATGGGCTCACCGCGGCCCATTTGCAATTCCGAAGCCGAGAGAAACAGAGCAGCGCCTCCAAGCGAGAGCATCCCGCACTCAAAAGACACGCGCGTGCGCGTCGAAGACTTCTGAAAGATCATGCCGAGCCGTTTGCCCGCAAGCCCCTGGGCGTAAGCCTCGGGGTGTTTTTTCATGTCGGAGGCGGTTTCGAGTAGCGTGAGAATCTCCCCACGGCTGAGGTCGCCCATCGTCAATAAACCTTTTTTCATGCGTTTTTCAACTCCGTTAAGACAGCCTTTAGTTTCTCCAAACCCTCCGCAAGTTCCGCCTGTGAGATTACAAGCGGCGGCAGCAACCGCACGGCGTCTTTCCCGGCGGTGAGCGCCACAAGGCCGGTGTCTAAAAGACGGCGGACATGGTTCTGCGGCGTGTCGCCTGTGACGGGGATACCGAGCATGAGGCCCTTACCGCGCGCGGTAAAGCCGATATCGGTCAGGCCTTGTTTCAAAAATGCGCCCTTGGCTTCGATCTTAGGTAGGATGGGGGCTAAAATCTCCAACGTAGCCAGCGCCGCGGCGCAGCAAATGATGTTGCCACCAAAGGTCGTGGCATGGTCGCCGGGCTGCAAGACGTCTTTGACGCGCTCGCTCACGAGAAAGCCGCCCATCGGCAGACCGCCCGCGATGCCTTTGGCGAAGCTCACAACATCGGGTGTGAGGCCGTAGGCCTGGTGCGCAAACCAGTGGCCTGTGCGACCGATGCCGGTTTGCACCTCGTCGCAGAGGAAGAGCCAATCGCGCTCACGGCAGGTGGCCTCGATGGCTTTGAGGTAATCCGCCGAGAGCGGCAGCACACCACCTTCGCCGAGAATCGGCTCACAGAGCACGGCGCAAACGTCGTCGCCTGTGAGCGCCGCGACATCCTCGGGCGGGATGTGCCGGAAGCCCCCAGTCAGCGGCTGGAATTTGGTGTGGAAGTGATCCTGGCCCGTGGCCGCGAGCGTGGTCAACGTGCGGCCATGGAAAGATCCGGAGAGGGTAAGGATCGTTGAGCGGCCCGCCCCGTATTTGTCCTCACTGTACTTGCGGGCGACTTTGATGGCCCCTTCGTTGGCCTCCGCACCGGAGTTAGAGAAGAAGACCTTTTGCATCCCCGAAAGCGCGCAAAGTTTTTCGGCTAGCCGCGCGCCGGGTTCATGATAGTAGAGGTTCGAGACGTGCGCGAGCGTCTGCGCTTGGTCACAGACCGCTTTGATCCATTGCGGATGGGCATGACCGACCGACAGGACGCCGATGCCGCTGGCAAAGTCTAAGTAGCTCTTGCCGTCCTCATCGAACAGGCGACAGCCCTCCCCCCGCGCAAATGCGACGGGGTAACGCGCGTAGGTGGGCAAAACGTGGTTGTCATACTGAGAAAAGACCTGAGAAGAATTCATGGCGTTACACCTCACGCTGTACTCGTAATCTTTCGGGGCGAATGCCCCGATCTTCGTAAGTTCAATCCACCGTTTCGGCGGATTCATTCCGACGAAACGGTATCCATAGTCCAATATATACATGGGGGAACCGCAGTTTCCCCATGTATGTTAAAGGATCATTGTCCCAATCCCCGCATCCGAGAACATTTCAATCAAGATCGAGTGCGGAATGCGTCCGTCTAAGATGTGCGCGCGCTCGACGCCCTGGCGCACAGCATCGACGCAGCAGGAGATCTTCGGGATCATGCCGCCGGTGACGATGCCACTGTCGAGCAGCGCGGGCACTTCGGCACAGGAGACAACCGGAATCAACGTGCTCTCGTCGCCGGGCTTTTTGAGCAAACCGCGCACATCCGTGAGCAAAATCAGCTTTTCAGCCCGCATCGCACCGGCCAGTTGCGCCGCGGCGGTGTCGGCGTTTATGTTGTAGACTGTCTCGCCGTCTTCGCTCACGGCCACGGTGGACACCAGCGGGATGTAGCCATTGTCGAGTGCTACGTTCAGCGGCTTCGGGTCAACTTTCGTGATTTCGCCCACAAGACCGTAGTCGCCGGGCAACTGTCGCGCCTTGAACAGGCCGCCGTCGATGCCGGAAAACGACACGGCGTGGCCGCCGAGGCTCTCCATGTGCCGGGCAAGATCCTTGCCGACTTTGCCGCAGAGTACCATCTGGACGAGTTCCATCGTCTCTTCGTCGGTGTAGCGCAAGCCGTCCACGAAGCGAGAAACTTTGCCAACCTTTTTGAGGATGTCGCCGATCTCCGGGCCGCCGCCGTGAACGACCACGACGCGGATGCCCACAAGCGAGAGCAGCACGATGTCACTGATCACGGCGCGTTTGAGCTCTTCGGACTGCATGGCGTTGCCGCCGTATTTGACGACGATGGTTTTGCCGAAGTGCCGCTGCATATAGGGCAGCGCCTCGGACAGAATCAAAGCTTTATCGATGTATTCCACAAAACCTCTCCTATGCTGGGTAGTCTTAGAATCGCTGCGCTGGATTCTAAGACAAATTTAGAACCGGCCCGCGGGCAAAAGCCTCGCAGAGTTTTCCGGCGTCGCCGGAAAATAAAGTTTCATCGTATCATCGGCGGATTCATTTCGCCTATGATACATCACTGTACCCAATCCACGAAAAACCGCAGTTTTTCGTGGAAGTCAAGCGCCCTTTCCATCAAAGCGCACCGAGCGGACATCGCGCTCCAAACCGGTGCTTATCGCAAGCGGCCCGTAAAGATCCGGCCTGCGGGTGGTCATCCAGCGGCGTCCCGTGCTGTTTTTGATCAGTGAAAGGTCAAGCTCGGCAACAACCATACGGTCGGCGGCGGCCCAGGTCTCACCCAGGATCCGCCCGTAAGGGTCAAGGATCATCGCGTTGCCGGTGCGCACCTCGTCGTCGTCCGGGCCGACACCATTGGAAAACAGCAGGAATAGCCCGTTGTCGTGGGCGCGCGCGGGCAGCCATCGCATGAGCCAATTTCGGCCCTTGTCGCCATAGAACTCCGCCTCAATCGCCTGCGGGTCTGCCGCGCGGTTGTCCCAGAGCGCCCGGTCCACCACGCCCATGATGTTGGGGTCGTTGCTGCGGCAGCCGCCCGTCTGGTGCGGTGCCAACAGGATTTCGGCCCCGGAAAGCGCCGTCATGCGCACATTTTCGCCGATGTTGTTGTCATAGCAGATGAGCACCCCGACACGCACACCCAGCGGTGTATCAAACACGGTGATTGTATCGCCGGACGAGATGCTGTCATGCTCGAACGCGTGGATTTTTCGGTGTTTGTGCAGAGCGCCATCGGGGCAAGCGACAACGTAGGTGTTGTAAAGGTGATCTCCCTCACGCTCGACGAGACCGGCGCCGATGACCATATTGTATCGGCGCGCCAGGGCTAGCAGCCGCTGCGACGACGGCCCATCAAAGACCGGCTCAGCCAGGGCAAGAAGCTCTTCCTTTGTGCAGTTGCGCAGAAACCAATATCCAGAGATGCAGCATTCGGGGAAGCAGAGCAACGAAACCCCCGAAGCCGCCGCATCGGCACAAAACGCCTCAATTTTCGCAAAGTTTGCTTCCTTGTCGGCGTTCTTGTGCTGAAACTGCACGGTCGCCGCCTGTATTTTCATCATAAGCCCTCCCGCAGGCCGGTGCCCTTTTTGGGTGAGAACCAGCAAAGTGGTTTTCACCCAAGGGAAAAAACCTCGCAGAGTTTTCCAGCGCAGCCGGAAAATAAAGTTTAATCGTCTCTTAGACGGATTCATTTCGCCTAAGAGACATCTTTATTCTCTCCTCGGAGGAAAACCTCAGTTTTCCTCCAACCCAATTAAGTTCGGTAGTCCCCGTTGATCTTCACATAGTCATACGTCAGATCACAGCCGTAGGTTTCCACCATGTGTTCGCCTTCATTTAAGGTGACCTCGATGGTGACTTCCCGCTCGCTGAGAATTTTCTTGGCCAAATCTTCATCAAAACTCAAACCCGCACCGTCGCGGCAGACCTCAATCTGTCCGGCCACGGACGAAAACGCCACGCCCACATACTCAGGCCGAAACGGCGCTTTGGCGTAGCCCATCGCGCATAGCACACGGCCCCAGTTGGCGTCCGCGCCGAACATCGCGGCCTTAACAAGCGAAGAGGAGATGACCGACATCCCCAAACGTTCGGCGGATTCCTCACTGCGCGCTTTTGTCACGCGGCAGGTGATGAGCTTCGTGGCCCCCTCGCCGTCCCCGGCGATCAGACGTGCCAAACGGCGGTTTAACTCGTCAAGGGCTGAGGCAAACGCGTGATAGTCGTCGTTTTTCCAATCGATCAGGGCGTTTCCAGCCGTCCCGGAGGCCAGAATCGCCGTCATGTCATTTGTGGAGGTGTCGCCGTCGACGCTGACGCGATTGTAGGTGCGCGCGGCGGACTCGACCAGCGCCTCGTGTAAGAGCGTGGGCGTGATCGCGCAGTCTGTCGTCAAAAACGCGAGCATTGTGGCCATGTTCGGGTGAATCATGCCCGAACCTTTGGCGATGCCACCAATTGTGACGGGTTTGCCGTCGATGGTCACGCGGACGGCGGCGGTTTTCTCAAACGTGTCCGTCGTCATGATCGCGCGGGCGACCTTTGCGTTGTCTGACGAGAGGCCCGCGACCAGGGCGGGGATTGCGGCCTCAATCTTTTCAATCGGCAGCGGCACACCGATGACGCCCGTGGCGTTGATGATGATGTCGCTCTCTCCGATCTTCAGCGCGTCGGCCAGCGCCCGGCAGGCGCGTTTTGCGTTTTCTGTGCCGCCCGGCGCGCACGCGTTGGCGACACCGCTGTTACAGAGGATGGCCCGGGCCTGCCCGTTGTGCAGGTGTTCCATCGTCACATACAGCGGGGCGGCTTTGACGCGGTTTGTGGTATAGACCGCGGCGGCGGCGCAATCCACATCGGCGCAGATCAGCGCCAAGTCTTCACGGGTGCGGTTTTTCCGTATCCCGGCGTGTACGCCCGAGGCCGTAAAGCCCGGTGTGGCGGTGACGCCGCCTTCTATGAATGTCATTGTGTATCACCTCAAGTTAAGTTATTCTTAAAATACTTTTCAGAAAAAGATTACGATTCCAAAGCCTCGCAGAGTTTTCCGCAATCTTGCGGAAAATAAAACTCAACCCACCGTTTTTCTCAATAAAACGGTGTTCCGGCCCGCAGGTCGGTGCCCCTACTTTTAGAAAAACCCAGCGAAGCGGTTCTTCTAAAACTATAGTCCCGTATCT
>CAYWWF010000152.1:0-5583 GCA_964461745.1 uncultured Oscillospiraceae bacterium
TTTCCGTAACAGTGGTTTTTTATTTCCACTGTCTACTTTAAGGGGAGCATATCACTTGTCAAGGCGGGTTTTTCAGGTTGTCAAAGAATCGCTTTGCTCTAATTCTTTGACAAGTTTGGCTCCGGCCTGCGGGCCGGAAATGTCGATTTTCTGAGGAAATTTGACGAGTTATGGAGTTTTCCGATGCACATGTCCCCGGAAAAACAATAAAATTTATTTTCCGCCCATGGCGGAAAACTCTGCGAGGCTTTTTGAATTCCTCATGTGCGGATACATCAAGCCTACTGGGGATCTTCGCTTTGATCGGCGTTAAAGTGTGTATAGTCCGTGTAATTTGGAGGCGCGGCATCGGCGGGGGCTGCTCCAAACGGCGGGGTATAGGGTTGGGCGGCTTCAGCCGAGTCGACGAGCGGGGTTGTGCCGACGTGCGCGGCGGCATAGGCCAGGCGCTTCATATTCGCGCGGTAACGCAGGATCAAAAGCGCGGTGAAAACCAGAAAACCCGCAAAGCAGACGGGAGCCAGCAGCGGCGGAAGATCCGCCGGGAGCCGGACACCGCCGATGACAAGTTGATACACCACCGTGGCGAGGGTTCCCGCGGCCAGCAAGAAGTTGATGATGACGACAAAGATCGAGGCTTTGGGCTGCGGCGTGCCGGTTTCCAGCGCGGTTTTGGCCGCGCTGAGCGTGCGGATTAAACCCAACGCATAGAACAACACAACCGTGGCAAAAGAAAGCAGGAACGCGATGACGAGAACCGTATAAAACGGCAGGTTGGAGAGAGATTGGAGCGACGCGCTGTTTAGAATCGAGCCGGCACCCGAACCACCCAGCAGTGGGCCCATCGCGCTCATTGCGAAGATCAGGGCACCACAGAGGAAGATAAAACAGACAAAGAACAACGCGGCAAGCGAAATCACGATCACACGCAGGGTACGCAACGGCGCGGTAGACTGGAGCCGACCCGGCACGCGGCTTGCACGTCCGGAGAAATAGAGCCAGAACAGGCCGCCGATCATCAGAACGGAGGGCAAGAACGCCGGGAAAACAGACAGATACGGCAGTTTTACGACGTGGGCGCTTTGCAGGAAAAACATCAGCTCGTAGGGCGCCAGAGACGGGTAAAAGTACATATCTCCCTGCAAAAAACCAAACAGGCAGAGCCCGGTGGTCAGCAACAGAAAGCTGGCGGAGATCAACAACAGCGGCGACGCGCTCACTCGGCGCACGGCCCCCAACACGGACAGACGCGGCCCGGCCTCAGGGACAGGTTCCGCCGCGACCTCTAGGGGCGTGGGCGCAAAGTGCATTTCACTCGATGCCTGCGCATACGGCGGGTCGGAGTAGGGCGCGTGTGATGGCTCGAGAGGCGGGGTGTAAGTCGGGGTGTTCTCCGGTGGTTGGGACGCGACGGGACGGGCCCAGAGTTGAGGTTCGGGTGTAGACATGGACGGATCGGTTTCCGGGTAAAGCGTCTCGGGTTCGAGGACTGGCTCAGCTTCCGGGAGCGGGAGAGGCTCAGGTTCAGAGAACGATTCGATTTCCGGGAGTGGTTCAGGTTTCGGGAAGGGTTCGGTTTCTAAGAGCGGCGGTTCTGGCTCAAGGGTGACGGTTTCCGCTGTGTCGGCTTCGACTGATGTGGTCTCCTCGCCGGTGTCGTCCGGCATAGGGATCGCTGTGCTGACTGTCTCGGGGGCCGCCGATTCGGTCGTTTCGATCCGTGTGGGGGGCTCTTCGGGGGGTGCGTTATAGGTGTAGGAAGCGGGGGGATTGTTGTCAGTGTAAGGTTGAACCGGGGGCGGTGCGCCTTGGGGGGCGGCGTAAGCAGAGGACGGGTAACCCGGCGCGCCCTGGGGTTGGCCCTGCGGCGCGGGGGGAGAGTTGTAAGTGTAAGGCTGAGCCGGGGCGCCCTGCGGTGGTTGCGCGGAAGGCTGAGCCGGGGGCGGTGCGCCTTGGGGGGCGGCGTAAGCGGAGGATGGGTAACCCGGCGCGCCTTGGGGTCGGCCTTGCGGCGCGGGGGGAGAGTTGTAGGCGTAAGGCTGGGCAGGGATACCCCGCGGTGGCTGCGGGTAAGGCTGAGCCGGGGGTGGTGCGCCTTGGGGGGTGGCGTAAGGCGAAGGGGGATAACCCGGCGCGCCTTGGGGTCGGCCTTGCGGCGCGGGGGGAGAGTTGTAGGCGTAAGGCTGGGCAGGGATACCCCGCGGTGGCTGCGGGTAAGGCTGAGCCGGGGGTGGTGCGCCTTGAGGGGCGGCGTAAGGCGAAGAGGGGTAGCCCGGCGCGCCCTGGGGATTGCCATACGGCTGGGCGGGGGTGCCTTGGGGTTGCGGGTATGGCGTATAACCCGGCGCGCTCTGGGGCCTACTTTGGGGCATGGGAGGGGTGTTGTAGGCGTAGGGCTGGGCCGGAGCGCCTTGCGGTTGGGGGTAAGGTCCGGCGGGAACGCCTTGGGGTTGTGCGTAAGGCTGAGCCGGGGGCGGGTAACCCGGCATCTGGGGTGCGCCGTAAGGCGGCGCGGCAAAGACAAAGCCGCAAACCGTACACTGGGGGGCAGTGTCCGGTTGGGCTTGGCGGCAACGCGGGCATGGTTTCATAGGTGATCTCTCCCTTTCAAGGCAAACCATCGCGGCCAAAGGGCCGAGGCTATGTATAATATTTGTTCAGCAACAAAGCGGCCTTAGCCGATGGTTCCTCCAATGATGCGTCCGGCGTTGCCGACGACGTCGTTGATGAGCACACAGGCGACGAGCACAAGAACGGATAGGGTAAAACCGACAATGCAGACAATCAACGCGACCATGGCCAGACTTTCCGGCCCGCCGGTCGTTGCCAACTCCTTTTTGGCTGTGACGGACAAGAAAACACCAAACATACACAGAAGGATGCTTACAATGTTTGTGAGACCCAAAACCCAGCAAAAGACGATCGACAGGCTTCCGATGATCAAGGAGATGATGGCATAGATCTGTCCTTTAGAGGCGGTTTTTTGTGGCATTTTATCCCTTCTTTGCTCTTTCTATGGGGGATTCTTAAAGGCAACGCGGCGTCGAAGTGAAACCGGGCCATAGGCCCAAACTCGTTTCTCTAGACTCTTTATAACATAGCGTTTACACGCTGTCAATTCGTACCACGTAGAAAACTTATTTCGGCGATTATCTCCTTTTATTTCCTCTCGTTTTTGCAACAAAAGCTTGAAACTTTTGCCGTTGTTCGATATACTGACGTTATCCTATGTCCTCAAAGGAAGGTGCTTTTATGCCCTTTATTCTCATGACCGACTCCTGTGCCGATATGCCCCGAGCTTACTATGAGGAGCATCGCATCCCACGTGCGCACATCCGTTTTTCTCTCGATGGAAATACATACGCGGACGACGCCGGGCAGAGCCTCAGCTATCGGGATTTTTACAACGCCTGTCGCAACGGCGGACTGCCCACCACCTCGCAGATTACGCCGACCGATTATGAAGAACTGTTTGGCCCCTATCTGGAGACCGGACTGGATGTCTTGTATCTGGCGTTTTCCTCGGCATTGTCGGGCTCTTGTCAGTCCGCGCAAATGGCAGCCGTGGAACTGAGGGCAAAATTTCCGGATCGGAAAATTGTGATCGTCGACTCGCTTTGCGCCTCCCTCG
This sequence comes from uncultured Oscillospiraceae bacterium, assembly GCA_964461745.1. Lineage (GTDB taxonomy): Bacteria > Bacillota > Clostridia > Oscillospirales > UBA929 > JAVBPF01. Next base: position 3,632 of record CAYWWF010000152.1, read on the forward strand.
GACAGGGTCTGCTGCTCGATTATGCCGTCACGCTGCGTGAAGGGGGCAAGAGTCTCGAAGAAGTGGCCGAGTGGCTTGAGACCAACAAGGGACGGCTCAACCACTATTTCACCGTACAAGATCTCATGCATCTCTATCGCGGCGGGCGCGTCAGTCGCACTTCGGCGTATATGGGCACACTCATCGGCATCAAACCTGTGCTGCATGTTGACCATCAGGGCCGTTTGATCCCCCTCGAAAAAAAGCGCGGACGCAAGAACTCGTTGCGTGCGCTTGTGGAGTATATGGAGCAAAACGCGGGGACAAAAGAACTGGCCGCGATCGCCGTGAGCCATGGGGACTGCCTGGAAGACGCGCAGTATGTCGCCGAGATGGTCAAAGAGCGCTTTACTGTCGGCCGTGTGATCATCAACGAGATCGGCCCCGGCATTGGCTCCCATTCCGGCGTGGACACGGTCGCGCTGTTTTTCCTCGGGCAAAACCGCTTGAGCTGAGCTCAAAATTAGGGAAAATTGGGGCATCTCCCCCGCCTCCGGCGTGGGAGATAGAAGAAATTCCTATTTTATAGTGCAGGAGCAATCTATGCTTATTCTCTCTGCCCTCAGAACATTCATTTGGCCGCTGCTCTTCAGTTTGGGTGGTGTGATTTTCGGCGCGCTGAACGGTGCGGCGTTCGCCGCGCGTATCTGTTGGATCCTGGCGGCGATCACGCTGCTCTACGCGGGACTGACGTTCGTCTGTCGCTTGCCGGGCACACGGCTGGTGCCGCTGTTTTTTGTGTTGCGGTTGTTGCGTACGCTGCTATTGGTCGTGCTTTTGGCTGGGTTCGTCTCGTTTGTTGTGATTGAGGCGATGATTTTCTCCGGTTCCAAGTCCGACCCGGAAGTTCCGGTCGACGCCATTGTGGTGCTTGGCGCGGGTCTTTACGGGGAGATTCCGTCGCCTGTGCTTCGCTCCCGGCTCGACGCGGCGCTGCCGCTCATCGAAAGGCAGCCGGGGGTTCCGGTCATTGTAACCGGAGGACAGGGCGAAGGGGAGGACATCCCGGAGGCCCTTGCGATGCAGCGCTATCTGGTGGCAAAGGGGGTTCCGGCGGAGCGAATTGTACTGGAAGACCGCTCGACGAGCACCGAGGGCAACTTTGCGCTCTCTTTGCCGCTTTTGCCCGAAGGTGCGCGGCGGGTGGCCGTGGTCTCAAACGATTACCATCTCTACCGCGCGCGGATGATTGCCGAGGACTGCGGGTTGGAGCCTGTCGCGGTCGCGGCCCCGTCGCCCTACTTCTATCTGACGGTGACGGGGTATCTCCGAGAATACTTTGCTTTGAGCTATCGATTGCTCGGGGGCGCTGTTCCTGAGGTGGCGGACATGGTGGAAAGGCTGCGCCCGTTGCTCTCTCCGCCACCGCTGTCGCCGGATGAGTTGTTGTCCGACATTTTGCCGTCGATCGCTCTGTCGCCCACACCACCGGCTGTGGGCTGAGCCGCGCAGGGGTGGGTCGGAGACGACGAATTAATTGCCTTCAAGAGACCAAGAAAAGCGCGTAGGAGTTCTGGGGCCATCACCCGGAGCACCTACGCGCTGTTTTTACGTGGGAGTAGCCCGGATTTGCACGTCGCCGGCGGTCAGTGCCTCCGTTGTGCCGTCATCGTAGCGCACCAGGAGCGCTCCGTCGGGCGTAAGCCCCTCGGTGAAAGCGTTGCGAACGGTATCAAAGTGCCGCACCGTGACGGCCCGGCCCACGGTTACACAGGCCGCGCGGTAGCTGTCCATGCAAGCTTGTACCTGGGGTTCCTCCCAGCGCGTCATCTCTTCGAGTTTATCCAAAATCCGCGCGCAGAGCGCCGCGCGGGGCGCGAAGGTTCCGCCGATCTCATCCAGGCTGATGCCGGGGATATCCGCCGGGAAGTCAAAACGTCGGCAATTGATGCCAATGCCTACAACCGCGCTGC
>CAYWWF010000153.1:0-5565 GCA_964461745.1 uncultured Oscillospiraceae bacterium
CATTTTGGTTTGGTTCCATAGGTGGCCATTGATTGATTCAAGCAAGGACGTGATCTCTTTGACCCATTACCCACCCCTCGTGGAAAAACTCATCGATCAATTCGCGCGCTTGCCCGGCATCGGACGCAAGTCAGCGGCCCGGCTGGCCTTTTTTGTTTTGTCTCAACCGTTCGAAAAGACGGAGGCGTTTGCGGCCACGCTGCTGGAGACCCACGAGCGCATCCGCCCCTGCGCCATCTGTCAGGATCTGACCGATGGGGACACTTGCCCGATTTGCCGCGACGATACGCGCGACCAAAGCATCATTTGCGTGGTCTCGGAGGCGCGCGATGTATTCGCGCTTGAACGCACGCGAGAATACCATGGCCTCTATCATGTGCTGCACGGCGCGATTGCCCCGCTACAAAACATCGGCCCGGACGACATTCGGATTGCCGAGTTGTTGCGACGCGTGGAAAGCGGCGGTGTGAAGGAGGTCATCTTGGCCACAAACCCGGACACCGAAGGTGAGGCCACGGCACTGTACCTGGCCCGTCTGCTGCGAACGTTTGACCTCAGCGTCACACGTTTGGCCTACGGGATTCCCATGGGAGGACACTTGGAATTTGCCGACGAGATCACACTGACGCGCGCGCTGGAAGGCCGACGCGCCTGGTAGCCTTGCTCCGACAGTTACATCATAAACTATTTATTCCCCCCACCTGCGGCGGGGGGAATAAATAGTTTTCATGCTTTTGTGAGCGGAGCAATATCTGGTTTCAACCGTGGTGTTTTCTTCCATCCCTTTCATTTGCAGCACACTTATTTCCTGCGCTTTCTTTTTCTCCCACAAGGGTTTTGGGCATATCCGCGATATGGAAGAAAATAGCTTACTTATTTTTAGATTCTTGGATTATTTATTGTAAATAAAATATTTCATATAAGTTAATAGTTTTGTAACAATTTTAGGGTAGAATAACACTGTCTTCCGGAGAACAGATCCGCGGTGTCTGGGGGTAAATCCGGAACAGGAGGCCTGTGGGCCTCAACGGTTCAAATGAGCGCCATCTGAGAAGGGATGGAAATTACAATCCCCAAGGGCTTTCGCCCTTGGGGATTGACCATTCCAGAGATAATTTTCCGCTCAGTTTGGCCTTGTGCGCTTGACGGCGCTTGTGGCGGCATCCGCCGCGCTCTGTGTAACAACGCCCCGAGAAATCAGGCGCGCAAGCAATGTATCCGACTGACCTTTGGGTTTGGCAAAGAGTGTATAGTAAGACAGATAGACCGTTTGATCCCGCAGGAAGGTCTTACGGCACTCGCTGACCTCGGCAGCGCGGAAAAGCCCAATGCGCTGCGCGTAAGCCGCAGCGTCACTCCAGACGAAGTCACCGTTTTCTTTGTCGGAATAACTCAGCGCCCGCAATAGAAAGGTCACATATTGATCCAAGGGTGCCGTCGCGTTCGGGGAGAACCTGCGCGTGCCCGTGCCATTGGTATATCCCTTGTCAAAGGCATAACCCACATAGGGTTTGCCCCAAGCGGGCACGTCATCAAACGGGCAGTCCCCGGCAAACTTAAGCGCTGCGGGCTCTTCTCCAAGGAAACGCGTGAGCATGACGATGGCTTCCAAACGTGTGGCCGCGCGATCCAATTGGTAACCCGTGTTGGTGCCCTGAAACAAGCCCATAGCCTTCAGCGCGTCGGCCAGGTCCGTGTAACGCGGGATGTAAGAAAGGGCCGAGTCAATGATGTAGGCTCCATCAACACCGACTGTCGCACTGTCCGATACAATCTGGAACCCCGGACGGCCTTCAACGGCCAAATAGAGCTGCCCCGGGGCGCAAGCCACGCCGCCGCCGACATCTACGCCGCGCGCGGTGTTGACAAACACACCACCGGCTACGTTCAACGTGCTGGCCTGGCCCGCAGTAAGCATGAGGCCCGAGCCCGGCGGCACGGTGACCTTGTCGCCTTTTCTGAGTTTGAGCGGTTTGTACCGGCTGCTAAAACCGCGGCCAACAGAGCGCTGTGATTCAAACCAAAGTACAGCGGCCTCAACATTGTCAAGCACCGGGAGAAGGGAGAGCTGACTCTTCTGTTCTTTCTGCAGCTTGCCGGCAAGCTCCGTCACAAGCGGCTTCCACTTGGCGTCAAATTTTTGGTTCATCGACGCCTCAAAATCGGGGATCACCTTCTTGTTTATGTAGCTCAGCGTGACGACGGGATCTCCAGAGGAACCCGCGGAACCGAATGCCGAGAAAAACGAACAAAAAATACAGACAATCGACAGAACAATCGGAAGAAAACGCTTCATACATCCTCCCATTCGCAAAGAGCAAATCCTCGAACACTTTTCCTATACGATACAGCCAATTATATCCCAAGGGGCTGTTTCTTGTCAAACCACCCAGGTCGCCCTATCGTTTTACCCTACCCGTAGCCAAAGCCCGTGTCAAATCCGCCCCACCGAGTGTCGGGCTCACGGATATCCGTTTCATCAGCCGCAAACTGCCGGGGTCACCACGCACCACGACATTGATGCCTTCTTTGGTGGTAACCGTAACGGCAAAGCCAAGCTCGGTCAAAACCCTCTCGCTTGTGTTCGAATAAAGACCAAACGGATAGATCAACACGAAAACCGGCGCGCCCGTAGCTGCTGATAGAACGCTTTGGCTGCGCGAAAAGTCTTCTCGGAGTGCCCTCGCGTACTCCTCTGGACTCTCCCCTTCGCGCGCCAATACACCGAAACGATCCTGCCCCTCACCAGACCGATGCATCGCATAAGTATGGCTTTGAATCTCAATGAGCCCGGACGCTACCATCTCACGGGCCTGTCGATCGGTCATCAGCGCAAACGGTTGAGCGCCCAACCCGTCGTTTTCATCTGTGCGCAAACTTTTCGCAATCACGGCAATCGTCGCCTTAAAGCCGTATTGCTGCAAAATGGGATAGGCATAGAGGTAATTACTCTGATACCCGTCATCGAAGGTAATCACGATGGGCTTCGACGGCAGATCAGATACCCCGTCCACGTAGTCCCTGAGCTCTTGAAACGAGACGGCGTTGTACCCCTCTTCGGCCAAAAGGGCCATATCCCGCGCAAACTTTTCCGGTGAGGTAAACTGTCCCGCGTCCGAACGTCCAAGTTCCAAGTTGTGATACATGAGTATGGGCACCCGAGCGGAAATGTCGGACACCTCCGCCGCCGCGCGCGCCGTCTGGGGCTTGTCCCAACCCAGGCCCAGCAGCAGAGCAAATCCCAACAACACCGCAATCCATTTTGACCGGCGCACAGCGCTTCCCCCAGTTAGTTTCTCTTTGTCCCATACCTACAGGCTTGTCCGGAGCCTGAAAAAACCGACGGGCGATCCCACAGGCTCTCCCGTCTCTACTTATACACTGGTTTCTCAATATTTCTATACGTCAAACGTTCCGCTACCGTTTTCGTCCGCCTCGGCCGCGACGATCCGAACAGCAGTCTCGGAAATCAAAATCCACCAAAATGATATCGTCTCCGATGCGTTTGATCGCGTCCCAGGGTACCACAAGCTCCTCAGAACTTCCAAAGATACCTAAATATTTGCATCCCGTCTCCACCACAATGGCGACCACACGACCACAATTGATGTCAATCTCCACGTCGCACGGAAAGCCCAAGCGGTTGCCCGTACATACATTGATGACTTCTTTCTCCTGCAAATCCTGCACGCGGTTTAACTCCATAACGCTCCCCCCATCCGGCCTACCTCACGGCAGCCTGACCTTGGTAGAGCATATGGGAGGACACGGCTTCCTATGACTAGGGAATCACGTTGGCCGACAGACCGTCCCGGCGCGTGCCGGAAGCTCCGGCCCCACCCGGCGAATCTCAGGCTCCAGCCGAACGCCATGGCGGGCAAATACTGTCTCCTGCACATGGTGCATCACACGAAGCACATCGTCGCAGGTCGCCTCTCCGACGTTCACGATGAACCCCGCGTGCTTCTCGGACACCTGAGCCCCGCCCACTTGAAACCCCTTGAGTCCACAGGACTCGATCAACGCACCGGCAAAATACCCCTCAGGCCGTTTGAACACACTACCCGCACTGGGGTTTTCCAGCGGTTGTTTGTCCCGGCGCTTCTGAGCCAGTGTTCTCATGGTCTCCCGTATGGTTTCGGGATCTTCCTCATATAAAATCAGTTTCGTTTGCAGCACAACCGCCTCGGGATGGCGGGTAAAATAACTCGTGCGGTAACCAAACAGATGCTCCTCCCGATCCAGCGTGAATGGTTTGCCGTCGTCGTCCAGCGCCAAAGTCTGTTCAACGAGCGGTGCCATCTCCGCGCCATAGGCACCCGCGTTCATGACCACGGCGCCACCCACGGTGCCCGGGATTCCGGCGGCAAACGCAAGGCCGCCAAGCCCCATCGCGCAGGCGGTCTGCGCTGCCCGAGAAAGCAAAACGCCACCAGGGAGAAACAGCACGTTTTTGTCCCTCACGATCTCTTCGGCGTAGGGGTGAAACGGCACAATGACCAGCCCGCGTATCCCTTCGTCCGCGACGAGCACATTGGAACCGCGTCCCAGCACCACAAAGGGCTGCTCATGCTGTATGGCCAGGCGTATGAGTGAAACAAGCTGCTCAGTGCAGTCGGGTTGCGCCAAAAGGTCAGCCGGACCGCCAATGTGAAACGAGGTATAGGCCCGCAGTGATGCCTGTTCTTCCACGCGAAGCTTTGGACTGTATCTTTGTATTGTGTCGCGCGTCAGCAAAATGCAGACCTCCCTCCGCTCGGTTTCTTGTGGGTGCTAGTCTTATCAAAGTCATTGGGTTAAAGTCTCTGTGAAGTATGCCATGGTATACTATGTCATCCCTCGGCGGTTCTGCCAAAGGCAGGAGCCGACGGGGACATTTTCATGTATAATAGCCCTTTGGGGCTATTATACCACAGCGTTTTGGCAATTAGAAGCTTTGGGTGAAATCTTTGACGAAAGTCTTGAAAAATTATCTTGTGTTTTTTACGCGTCTGTGCTAGAATTAGGTTCCGTGGTCTGTTCGACCCCGACGTTAGAAGGCGTTGTGCAGTCCCGTATTTTGCTGAAGGAGGAGGTGGTTGACTTGCCAAACATCAAGTCTGCCAAGAAACGGGTCAAAGTCATTGAGACCAAAACAGCCGCCAATCGTATGATCAAATCTCAGTTGAAAACGTCTATCAAAAAAGCGCAAATGAGCATGGTTGAAGGCGACCCGGCTTCTGCGGCCGAAACCTTCCGCCAGGCCCAGCAAGACATTGACCAAGCTGTGACCCGGGGCATCCTGCACAAGAATACGGCCGCGCGTCGGAAAAGCCGCCTGGCGGCCAGACTCAACGCGCTTTCGAAATAATCCCCGAGTCATACGTTTGTAGGCAGAACATAAAGGCCGCGACGCTTAAACGTCGCGGCCTTTTTTTGTCTTGTTGGAAAAACGCTTCGCTGGTTTTTCCAACAAAATTGGGCACCGGCCTGCGGTCCGGTTTCGCCAGTTTTCTACGGAAAACCGGCGGGTTATGGTGTTTTTTCGATGCGCATGTCCCCGAAAAAACAATTGAACTAATATTT
>CAYWWF010000154.1:0-5563 GCA_964461745.1 uncultured Oscillospiraceae bacterium
ACCCAGGCGATATTGATAGGTACCTGGGCGCGCTTCTTCGACGCGTATGATCAAGCCGTCCGTTGTAACATCGTTTTCTTCACCGTCTCCCAAATGGAAGGTGCACTCGATGAGATCGCCTTCGCTGAACAATGCCTCGGTGGAAAAGCGCGCACCGCTGCCGCTGAGATCCAAGGTCAAGCATTTGGCCGTGAAGTCATAAGGCAGAAACGGCCGTGGCCGACCGGTATAGCGCTGATCGTACATCATGCGCAAGATTTCTTCAAGATCTCTTTTTTCCAAATCGGCCCGCGTGGCAATGAGGCGCACGGTCAGCGGGATGACGACATCCAAGCGCACATAGTCCCGCCGTTGGTATTTGCTGATCGGCGACTTGATCTGCACACGGATGAGATCCAAATTGTCTTCTTTGTAACGCTCGAGGAGATCGACAACAAACGAAAACATACCGCTTTGCCGATAATACACGAGATGTAGAAGCTCACCGACAACCAAGGGCACCATCATGCCTTTATACGTCGGCGCGGACAACACCAACATCCCGTCCTGTGTAAAGCCCTGTACATCGCTGGCGCAATGGCGATCTCCAATCAACACATCTATTCGTTCCCCTAAAGTGAGTTCATAATTCATAGCTTACACTCCTCTTTGAAAAATGGAATCCATTGGCTCTGTATGGTCACTGCTGACCCAATAGACGTGAGACGAAACCGCGAAAACCGGAGGGTTTCTCTGGTTCGATATCCATAAACTTCCAAGTTATTTGATCAATGTCCCGGGCCGCTTCGCTCTTTGGAAAACTAAGGACAAAGGGCCGTTGCAACCGCACCGCGCGCGACACAGCCTCATCGTTTGAAATATAACCCAATTCCTCCATCTTAAGTCCGAGATACATACGCACAACCGCCGTCAGCTTCGCGAGCGTGTCCTTTCCTTCGGCGGCGGACTCCACTCGATTGACTACGAGGCGCACGCGCAGGTCTTCGGCGTCTTGAGAGATGGACTTGATCAGAGCATAGGCGTCCATGATCGCAGTGGGTTCGGGTGTGGTGACGACCACGACCTCTTGCGAGGCCGCAATCATCCGCAAGATATTTTGTGTAATGCCGGCACCTGTATCCAACAAGATGACGTCGGCAATGTTTTCAAGCTGCATTAGATTGTTGAGGATGCCTGAGAGTTGATTTTTTTGCAGGTGGATCAGATCCATGACGCCAGAGCCACCCGAGATGAAGCGCATACCGTATGGGCCGTCGCAGATGACGTCCTTTACGTTTTTCTTATTGCTTACGACGTGGGAGAGGTTAAACTCGGGGTTTATCCCTAAAATGACATCCACATTGGACAGGCCGAAGTCCGCGTCGATGATCAGAACGCGGAGACCTTTTTTGCTCAACGATAAAGCCAGATTGACCGCGAAATTCGTCTTGCCGACGCCTCCCTTACCGGAGGTGACGGCGACGACGCGCGCGCCTACATCTAAGCCCCTTGTTCTCTTTTTTTTGATGTTAGAGACCATCTGCCGTAAGGCGTAAGCTTGATCATTCATGCGTTTCTCGTCCCATCAGGCGTGAAATGACTTTGCGGGCGTCGAACACCTCGATGTCATCGGGCACGGTTTGTCCGGCGGCCATATACGAAATGTTGCGTTCCGTCAAAAACTTGAGGTTGAGCAGCATCCCCCAGGTTGGGGTCTCGTCCATCTTAGTAAATAGAAGCTTGTAGTCGCGCAAAAACGAGTAGGTGTTGATGATGTTCAGACAGCCGGTGAAACTTGTCGTCGAACTGAGGACAAGGTGGACTTCATCGGCCTCGGAGTATTTGAGCAAGGTGAGAATTTCCGTCTCGAGCGTGGGGTCGTTCGGGCTCTTACCGGCCGTGTCAATGAAGACGATGTCGCGCTCCCGGTGCTCGTTCAGCGCCTCGCCGACGTCTTCGGGGGCGTATACGACCGTGAGCGGCACGTCGAGGATCTCCGCGTAAGTCTTGAGCTGTTCCACGGCGGCGATGCGGTAAGTGTCCGTCGTGATGATCCCGACGCGGGCGTGGTGGTTGAGCGTGAAGATGGCTGAAAGTTTGGCCAGCGTCGTGGTCTTGCCGACGCCGGTCGGGCCGACAAAGAGCACAACCGTGCGCTTAAAGCGCTTGAGTTTGATCGGGGCGGCCTCGCCGAGGTATTGCCGGATGATTTGCTCCATGACGTCCGTGGGATTTTCTTTTTGGCGCAGCACGATGTCCTGGACTTCTTTGCCGATTTTGTGCGCAAACTCCGCGTGGACGTCGTTGTCGAGCAGGGACAGAACCAGACTTTCCACCTCCGGCGTGTAGCCGGAAGGGTAATCCGAGGTCTTTAGACTCATTTTGCCGACAAGGGAGTTCACCGCGCTGGACAGCGTGTCGAGCTTGGTCTCCAAACTGTCCAAACGTGAAGGATCCGGCGATGGGTTAGACACAACGTCCAATGAGTTGTTTATGGACGTATCGTCAAATGTCGCGGGCCGAAACGGCGCGACACTGGTTTTGTGGCCAAGGTTTTGGTTTGAGCGATAGGCTGAAATGCCGAGCTTCACACCGGTTCCGGCGCCCGGAACCAGCAGTGATGAGGCGGCGATGTTCGTCGCCGCGCCGCCATGCGCACCGGCGGACGCGTCCTGGGGGCCAGATTGCGCGGAAAGCAAAGCTTCGCTCAACGCGCGCTCTCGCGCGGCACGGGAACCCGCGTGGTTGTCGGTGGCCGCCGGGGGGACCCCGATTGAAGCCTGGACGGCAAATGTGTCTTTTTGCGCGGAAAATGGCCCATAGGCCGCAGCCCCCTCGGCGCGAAAAGACCCCACGCCCCGGGTAGGGGCATGGGCCTTAAAGCCTTGCGGCGGTGATTGTACGCCGTTTTGCGGGGAGGCGTGGTAGGCACCCGAAGCGACCTTGGATGAGGCAAAGGCGGGTGAAGATTTGGCTTCCGCGCTTTGCATGGCGTCAAGCAGCGAAAGAACAGCACTTTCGTTGGCGCTCCGGGCCTCGCTGACCGTGGCAGCGCCGGGTGGCTGCTCATAGGCCGCCACAACTTCCACCAGAGGCTTCTGAAAGAGCCCGAATACCCCGCGGCGGCGCACTTTCCGGGTGTTGAGGATGAAGGCGTCGCGCCCGAGTTCCTCCCGGATGCGGTCCATCGCTTTTGGGATGTCTTCGGCGATATAGCGTTTGACGTTCACAGGCTCACCAACCCATCTGCCTGAATGTCCACATTCTGCTCGAGTTCATTGTACGACAGTACAATCAAATCCGGGGCCAAGCCCTCGGTCATCTTCTTAAAGTGGAAGCGCGCAACAGGAGCCGTCAAGACAATCGGCGGCAGACCTAAGCTCGCCATGCGCTCAAGCGAAGCGCGCAGACTCGCGAAGATTTTTTGAATCGTGTCGGGTTCCAGAGAGACATAGGAACCGTGTTCGGTCTGCCGGACGTTGCTGAGGATCGTGTGTTCCAAAGAGGGATCCAGGGTGATAACATGAATCGAACGATTCGGCGCGAAGCGATGCGTGATCGTGCGCTTGAGCGCCTGGCGAGTATACTCGGTCAGCATATCTGGGTCACGTGTGATCGCGCCGTAATCGCCAAGCGTTTCGAGAACGGTGCCCAGATCGCGAATGGATACACCCTCTCGCAACAGATTGGAGAGTACCTTTTGCAGCTCGCCAAGCGAGAACTGTTTCGGCACGATTTCTTCGGCCAGAGAAGGCTGGCTCTGCTTCAGGTTGTCGAGCAGCACTTGAACCTGCTGACGGCCCAGCAGCTCATGGGCATACTGCCGCACGATTTCCGTGAGATGCGTTGCAATGACGGAGGGCGGGTCGACGATCGTGTAGCCAAACAGCTCGGCGCGCTCACGCTCGGTGTCGTTGAGCCACTTGGCGGGCAGACCGAAGGCGGGCTCAACCGTGTCGATGCCGCCGACATCCTCGCCGACGTCGCCCGGGTTCATGGCCAGATAGTGATCCAGCATGATTTCGCCACGCGCGACCTCGTTGCCCTTGATCTTGATCATATATTCATTGGCCGCAAACTGAATGTTGTCGCGCAAGCGAATGACCGGCACAATCATACCAAGTTCCATCGCGCACTGACGACGAATCATGACGACACGATCCAACAGGTCACCGCCCTGGGAGGCGTCGGCCAACGGAATGATGCCGTAGCCAAACTCGAGTTCAATCGGGTCGATGGAGAGCAGGGAAACCACGTTTTCGGGCTTTCGCGTCTCCTCCGCGGCCTGCTCGACTTCAACGGTTTCCTCAACTTCCTCAGGCTTATTGCGTTTGTTGTGAAGGGTCATGCCGAGGAAGAAGAAACCGCCGGCGATGGGAATCATAAACACGATCGGCATGCCCGGGATCAGGCTCATGATGGTGATGACACCAGCGGCCATCATCAGGATGATGGGCTGCTGAGAGAATTGGGCGGTCAGATCCATACCCATGGAGTTGTCAGAGTTGGCCTTGGTCACGATGACACCGGTGGCCGTCGAGATCAGGAGCGCGGGGATCTGGGAGGACAGACCGTCACCGATGGTGGCGATGGTATAGACCTGAATGGCCGATGCGGCGTCTCCGCCGCTCATGGTCTCGATCAGGATGCCGCCGATGATGTTGATCAGTGTGATGATGATGCCCATGATCGCGTCGCCTTTGACGAACTTCGAAGCACCATCCATAGAGCCGTAAAAGTCGGCTTCGCGCTGCACGTTTGTGCGGCGTCGGCGCGCTTCGGACTCGTCGATGACGCCGGAGTTCAGGTCCGCGTCGATGGCCATTTGTTTACCGGGCATCGCGTCCAAGGTAAAGCGGGCCGCGACTTCCGCGACGCGCTCGGCGCCCTTGGTGATGACCATAAACTGAACGAGGAAGATGATCAAAAAGATGATAACACCCAAGACAAGATTGCCGCCCGCGACAAAGTTGCCAAAGGTTTTAATCAAATTGCCGGCGTCGCCGTGGTTGCCAAGGATCTGACGCGTGGTGGAGATGTTGACGGCGATACGGAAGATGGTTGTGATCAGCAGCAGGGAAGGGAAGGTGGAAAACTCCAGCGTTTCCTTCGTGTTGATGGCGATGAGCAAGATGATGATGGAGATGGAAAGGCTGATGGTGATGACGACGTCAATGAACATCGGGGACAACGGGATGATGATCAGGAGCACGACCACGATGATCAGCACGGCCACGGCGATGTCACCAAATTGTAGCTTGGCCGGTTTGATCTGTTCCATTCCGTCACCTCCTTCGTCGTTCATATACCAATCTCAAATCGAAGACGCGGCAAAACTCTTGAGTCCACCGGAGTGCCTGGGTTTGCTTAGAGAATCCGTATTACAGCTTATAGTTGAGCCTGGTCTTCTCGTTTTTCTGATTCTTTCGGTTGAAGACATAGGCCAAAATCTCCGCAACGGCTTGAAATAGCTCTTCGGGAATCTGCTGGCCGACTTCGACGGTCAAATACAGCGCCTGCGCGATGGGTTTGTTTTCGACGATTTCGATGTCGTTCTCTTTGGCCTTCTCGCGGATTTTGAGGG
>CAYWWF010000155.1:0-5527 GCA_964461745.1 uncultured Oscillospiraceae bacterium
ATAGATTTCACTCTCTGTGTGGCCCATGCGCCCCAAAAAATTGCGATTGGTCGTGGAAACCGCGCGCTCCCCGGCGGCCAAGATGCCCATATGCCCGCCGAGGCAGGGGCCGCAGGTCGGTGTGGACACGGCGCAGCCCGCCTCCAAGAATATGCTGTGCAAGCCCTCTTCCACCGCCTGCGCGGCGATTTTCTGTGTCGCGGGGATGATGATGACGCGCACGTCCCGCGCGACTTGTCGGCCCTTGAAGATCTCGGCAGCCTGCCGCAAATCCTCCAGTCGACCGTTCGTGCAGGAGCCGATGATGACCTGGTCAATCGGGATTTCGCCGACCTCATCGATGGTACGTGTATTGCCCGGCAAATGCGGAAACGCTACCGTCGGGCGCAGCGCCGACAGATCGATGTCCACTTCTCTTTCGTATTCAGCGTCCGGGTCAGCGGAAAACACTGTGTACGCCCGCGCCACTTTGTCTTTGATGTACGCAAGTGTCTTTTCGTCGACGTCAAACACACCGTTTTTTGCCCCGGCCTCAATGGCCATGTTGGCGATGCAAAAGCGGTCGTCCATGCTCAGCGACGACACGCCTTCGCCGACAAACTCCAAAGACTGATAGCGCGCGCCATCCACGCCGATACGCCCGATGAGATGTAAAATCATGTCCTTGCCGGACACCCACCGCGGCAAACGGCCCGTAAGGCGAACACGGATGGCTGATGGCACCTTGAACCACACTTCCCCGGTCGCCATTGCGGCGGCAAGATCGGTGCTGCCGACGCCGGTGGAAAACGCGCCGAGCGCGCCGTAGGTACAGGTGTGGGAGTCCGCGCCGATGATGAGTTCTCCAGGCGCCGCGAGTCCCTTTTCCGGGATCAACGCGTGTTCTATGCCCATCTGTCCGACATCATAGAAGTGTGAAATCCCCTGAGCGCGCGCAAACTGGCGCACCGTTTTGCACTGCTCGGCGGCCTGAATGTCTTTGTTCGGCGTGAAGTGATCGAGAACGAGTGCTATCTTTTCCGGATCAAACACCTGTGTAAACCCGGCCTTTTGAAACTCCGCGATGGCCACAGGGGCCGTGATGTCGTTGCCCAAAGCCAAATCCACACGCGCGCGGATGAGCTGTCCGGGTTCTACCTTGGAAAGCCCCGCGTGGGCGGCAAGTATTTTTTGTGTTAAAGTCATACTCATAGGTCTTCCTCCTTGTCCCTATCGGAGAGCAGTTTATATTCAATCGAATCGGTCAGCGCCATGAAAGACGCGGCGATGATGTCCGAAGACACGCCGACCGTCCTCCAAATGTCGGTTCCGTCGGTCGACTGAATCAGAACGCGCACACGCGCGGCGGTTGCGTCCCGACTTTCCAGCACACGCACCTTGTAGTCGATGAGGCGCACACGGCCGAGGTTCGGATAGAACCGCTCGAGCGCGCGGCGCAGCGCGCGGTCCAGCGCGTGGACGGGGCCGTCTCCCTCTGCGGCTGTAATCTCTTCAACGCCGCCGACGCTGAGTTTAATCAGCGCCGAAGACAAATGTCCCTGGTCGCTGACGACACGGTAGTCGATGAGCTCAAAGAAACGGCTCATGTGCCCCAAATGGCGGCGCACAAGGAGTGTAAAACTGGCCTCAGCCGACTCATACTGGAAGCCCTCGGCCTCGAGCGCTTTGAGCCTGGCAACCAGCTCACGCACCTCGGGAGAATCCTTCGTGACCTCGGGGGCAAAGCGCTTGAGCAGCGGCAAGACAGCACTTCTACCGGCCACTTCGCTCATCAAAATACGCCGCTCGTTGCCGACAGCCTCGGGCTTTATGTGCTCAAAAGAGCACGGGGTCTTGACCACACCGTCGATGTGCATACCGCCCTTGTGCGCGAAAGCTTGCACGCCCACAAACGGCGCACCCGCTTCGAGACTTACGTTGGCGATCTCCGCTACGGCGCGCGCCGTCTCGGTGAGTCGAGGCATACAGTCTTCCGGAATGCAGCGGTAGCCCCGTTTGAGTTGTAAATTGGGAATCAAAGTCGAAAGCGCTGTATTGCCGCAACGCTCACCAAAGCCGATGAAGGTGCCCTGCACCTGAGTGGCTCCGGCCTTCACCGCGAGCAGCGCGTTGGCTGTGGCGTTTCCGCCGTCGTTGTGCGCGTGGATGCCAATTTTGAGCGGGAAACGCGCCTGAACAAGCCTTGTGAGTTCATAAACCTCATCCGGAAACGCGCCGCCGTTGGTGTCGCAAAGTGTTAAGCAGTCCGCGCCGCCGCGCACCGCCGCCGTAAGCACCGCCAACGCATAGTCCAGATCGCTCTTGTATCCGTCAAAGAAGTGTTCCGCGTCAAAGATCACCTCACGGCCCGCCTCTTTGAAAAAGCGTACGGTTTCGTTCACCATCTGAAGGTTTTCGTCTTGAGACACCCGCAACACCGAACGCACGTGTAAATCCCAGCTCTTGCCGAAAATCGCCACGCAGTCCGTCCCCGCCTGCAGCAGCGCCCGACAGCTTTCATCTTCCTCCACGCGCAGGCCGCCGCGCCGTGTCGCGCCGAAGGCCACAAGGCGCGCGTGTTTGAGCGTAAGAGCAGACGCCTGTTCAAAAAACTCTCTGTCTTTGGGGTTTGACCCCGGGTTACCGGCTTCGATGTAGCCGATGCCGAGCGCGTCCAGTGCCCGGACGATGTCGAGCTTGTCGATGAGTGAAAAGCTGATGCCCTCGCCTTGCGCGCCGTCGCGCAGCGTGCTGTCAAACAGGTCGATTTGGTACCCGGGCGTCATTGTTCCGCCCCTCGTTTGTGTACGATGAGCTTATTGACTCCGTTTACGTAGGCCTTAATGCTGGCCTCAATGATGTCGGTGGACAGGCCGCGCCCGGTCACAATTTCATTGTTACGCTTGAGTTTGACGATGGCCTCGCCGAGCGCGTCTTCGCCCTCGGTCACCGAACGCAGAGAGTAGTCCACCAAATCGAACTGCTCGTTGACAATACGGTCGATCGCGCGAAACGCCGCGTCGATCGGGCCGTCCCCGGTGCTGGCCTCTTCGGCCTCTTCATCGTCTTTGACCAATTTGATTGTAGCCGTGGCCGGGATCGTGCTGCCGCTGTTGACGACAAAGCGCGCGCAGCTATAGCCGCTGTCGAGTTCGAGGTTTTTCTCGTGTATCAGGGCCAAAATGTCATCGTCTCCGACGACTTTTTTGCGGTCGGCCAGCGCTTTGAAGCGTTCGAAGGCCTCTGTGAGATCCTCCGGCGTCAGCTCGACACCGAGGCTTTTCAGCCGATCCTCAAACGCGTGGCGGCCCGAGTGTTTGCCGAGCACCATTTTGCTCACCGGAATCCCGATGTCCTCGGGTCGCATGATCTCATAGGTCGTGCGCTCGCTGAGCACACCGTGTTGATGTATGCCGGACTCATGCGCAAAGGCGTTGGCGCCGACAATCGGTTTGTTCGGCGCGGGCGAAACACCGATGATGCTGGCGAGTGTGCGGCTGGCCCGGTAAATTTGTCGCGCGTCGATGCGTGTATCCGCGCCGAAGAAATCCTTTCGGGTGCGCAGGGCGAGCACCAACTCTTCAAGAGAGGCGTTGCCCGCGCGCTCACCGATGCCGTTGAGTGTACACTCTGCCTGTGTAGCACCGGCTTTGATGGCCGCCAAAGTATTGGCCGCGGCCTGCCCGAGATCGTTGTGGCAGTGCACCGAAAGACATACGGTTTCGATCCCACGTACGTTTTGTTTCAAATGTGTAATCAGTGCCCCCATCTCGGCGGGCATCAAATAGCCTACGGTGTCCGGGACGTTGATCGTGGTAGCCCCCGCCGCGATGGCCGTTTCAATCACTGAGACAAGGAAGCCCCACTCGCTGCGCGAAGCGTCCTCCGCAGAAAACTCGATGTCCCCACAGAGATTGCGGGCGTACTTTACCATCTCACCCACACGCGTGAGCACCTGCTCAGGGGACATTTTCAGCTTGTGCTGCATATGGATCGGAGAGGTGGCCAAAAAGACGTGGATTCTCGGGTTTACCGCTTCTTTTACAGCCTCCCAGACACAGTCAATGTCTCGCGGCAGCGCGCGCGCCAGACCCGCTACCCCGCAACCACGGACAGTCTGCGCAATCGTCTTGACCGCTTCAAAATCGTCGGGCGAGGAGACCGGGAAACCGGCCTCGATGACGTCGACGCGCAACGCTTCCAGCCGCGCAGCCACTTCGAGCTTTTCCTGCAAATTCATGCTGCAACCCGGGGACTGCTCCCCATCGCGCAGTGTGGTGTCAAATATTTTTACCATATTCATGTCAATCTTCCTTTCCTTTGGGGCGTAGTACAGAGTTCTTGAGAAGCAGACATCGCCGTGACGCCCGTGCGGCAAAGCTCCCATATCGCGCTTCCAAGTGTTTCAATCAAAGAATCACAATCGGCTGTCGGCCCGGTGAACTCTAAAATCCATCGATCATCGGTTTCATATCGTGATCTGACTTCAAAAGGCGTTAGCCGCTGTAGGATCTCCGCGTGTTCCTGTTTTGTTCGTTTGAGTTTTATCAGTAGCATTTCCCGGGCAATGGTCTCCGCCCCGGGTAGTCGCATGACTTCTTTGACATCCTCGAGCTTTTGTAGCTGCTTGATGATCTGCTCGACGTCCGTGCCGTCGGCCCGGGTCTCAATTGTGATGCGCGAAAACTCAGGGTCGCTTGTCTCACCAACAGAGAGCGAAGCAATGTTGTACCCACGACGGCTGAACAGTCCCGTGACCCTGGTGAGTACACCGAAGTGGTTGCTCACGAGCAAAGACAACAGACATGTGTTCATCGATCCTCGCCTCCCGCGTTGCCGTTTCGGCCTCTCACCGTGGCGGCGTATACCATTTCTCGGGCATCTATCGGACATTCCACGACGCAGGTCTGCTTGGAGGCAAACGCCGCGCGTAGCGCCTCTTCGGCCTCAGTATACGACTCTGCGCGAAATCCGAGCGCTCCAAACCCCCCCGCGACTTTGGGAAAGTCCGTGCGTCTGTGCGTCGTCGTACCCGCGTGACGGCCTCCATAGAGCAAGGTTTGCCACTGGCGCACCATGCCGAGCACGCCGTTGTTCATCACGAGGACCACCACGGGTAGGTTTTCTGTCACGGCGGTCGAGAGTTCCGCCACGTTCATGTGAAAACTGCCGTCCCCGGTGATGAGCACCACAGGCCGATCCGGATAGGCCGCCTTGACGCCCACCGCGGCCCCCAGTCCGAAGCCCATGGCCCCAAGCCCACCGCTGGTCACAAAACTGCCGGGTCTTTCAAACGGATAAAACTGCGCCGTCCACATCTGGTGCTGACCCACGTCGGTGACAACCACAGCGTCCGGCCCGGCTGCCTGAGAAACCAGATGTAAGAGCTCATCCGGACGCATCGGCGGGGGGCCAAGGGGACTTGCGCCGTCCTGCGCAGCTTCCCTCACGTGCGGGTATGGGTGGGCGTCCCGATGGGTGGAAAGTTCTCGCAGCCAGGGCCCTTCACCGCGCGCGGGCAATCGATCGGCCAGGGTTTCTAGGATCT
>CAYWWF010000156.1:0-5432 GCA_964461745.1 uncultured Oscillospiraceae bacterium
CCGCGCGAAGTCGGACGGCTGGAACGCAGCAAAGCCGGGGAAGGCCAAAAGGGTGTAAAAAAAGCGTAAACAAGGACTAAGGGAATCCGGTAAACCCACCGGAAGCCCCCGTGAACCTATATTATGCGCCTTGCGCAAACAATGGCCACATTGGTCAGGCAAACGCATAGATACTTCGCGGTTACACGCAAAACTACATAGATTTTTGTAGTCAAACGTTTACATCGATGTCAGATACTGATTTGGCCGTGAAAACAACAGTGGCTGGGTCTATCTGTGGGTTCGGACGGGTTACCGTTTCCCAGTAATCTTCCGGTACAGCGAAACATAGGAGCTCGCTGATTCTCCCCAACCAAAGTCAGTCGTCATACATTTGTGTTGCAGCGCGCGCCAGGCCTTTTTATCGGCATAGGTCTCGACGGCTTGCCGCAGGACATAGAGCATATCGTCGGCGTTGTAGTTGCTGAAGGTAAATCCATTGCCTTCCCCGGTCTCGTGAATGTAGGGGAAGACCGTGTCGCGCAGGCCGCCGGCCTCGCGAACAACCGGAATCGTACCGTAACGCATGGCCATCATCTGTGACAAACCGCAAGGCTCGGACTGAGAGGGCATTAGGAAGATGTCCGCGCCCGCGTAGGTTTTCATCGCCAGGCAGGTGTTGATGACGAGGTTGGCCGACAGGCGGCCCCTATAGTTGTTTCGCGCGTTTAAGAACACCTGCTCATAGTGCCAATCGCCGCGGCCCAGCACGACAAGCTGCACAGGCATGTCCATGATGCGGTCCAGCGCGTGGGTCACAAGATCCATGCCCTTGTGGCTTACGAGCCGAGACACGATGCCGATGACCGGAATGTCCTCACTCTGATTGAGGTTGAGCATCTTTTGTAGATCCAGCTTATTGTAAGCCTTGTCCTCAATCGTATCCGGGCCATAATTGCGCAGGAGGTTCGGGTCGGTCATCGGGTTGTAAAGCTTCATATCGATGCCATTCAAGATGCCGGTGAGTTTGTCGCTGTTGCGCTGCAATACGCCTTGCATCCCATGGGCATAGTAGGGATATTGCAGCTCTTTGGCGTAGGTTGGACTCACGGTGGTAATGGCGTCGGCGCAGACGATGGCACCCTTGAGCAGGGAAATGCCGCCGTCGAACGTAAGGGTATCGTCGTAGAGCAGCGAGTCGGGCAAAGCAAAGATGTCACCGGTCAAATTGCGGTCATAGCGGCCCTGATACTCGATGTTGTGGATCGTAATGATGGACTTCATCTCGTTGTAAAACGGCAGATGCGCGTAGAGACGGCGCAGGTAGATTGGCACAAGAGAGGTCTGCCAGTCGTTGCAGTGAATGATGTCCGGTTTCCAGTCAAGCTCAGGCAGACTGTCGATGACAGCCTTTGAGAAGAACGCGAAACGCTCGCCGTCGTCGAAGTGACCGTAAATCTCCTCGCGGTCGAAGTAATACTCGTTGTCGATGAAGTAGTAGGTGATGCCGTCCTTTTTGAGCTCAAAGATACCGCAGTAGAGATGACGCCAGGACAGCGAGATGTAAAAGTATTTGACGAATTTCATGCGGGCCCGCCACTCTTCGGGGATGGTTTTATACAGCGGCATCATGACACGGACGGAAGCCCGGGTAGACATAGCGGAGGGCAGAGACGCTGCGACGTCCGCGAGGCCGCCGGTCTTCGAGAAGGGGGAGCATTCGCTGGTGACGAACAGTACTTTCATGAATATCCCTCACTTAATAATTCCCTGTCTATACGTATAACCGACCGATCCTTGGGCGGTGTGGCGGATTGTCAACCGAGCATCGCTAAAAGCCCATCGCAATCCGATCGTTGTGAAGGCGAATTCATTTCGCCGCAACAACATCCTTGTTTCCCACCCTCTAAAAACCGCAGTTTTTAGAGGGACTCAAACCACACTGCCCTTGGAGATGGCAATCGGATAGGAGTCATGGCCCATAAGCATACGGCCCCGGTGAATCAGTACCTCTTTGTCGCAAATCGCGTAGTTGAGGACAGCACCCGCCGAGACGCGGCAGTCCTGCAACAAAATGCTGTTTTGCACACGCACGCCTGCATCAATCCGAACGCCGCGGAACAAGATGCTGTTTTCCACCGTGCCTTCAATATAACAGCCGTCGGCGACAACGCAGTTCGAGACATGCGCCGAGGGGCCGTAATAGGTAGAGGCTTCGTCGCGCACCTTGGTTTTGATGGGACGCTCCCGTGTAAAGAGCGCGCTGCGCACCGAGGGCCAGAGCAAGTCCATGTTGTGTTTGAAATAGGAGGCGATGGACTGAAGTCTCGAGGCGTAGCCGTCAAAAACGTAGGCGGAAATGTTGAGCTTTTCACACATCGCTTGCAGCACGTCGCGCTCAAAGCTATAGAGGTTGTGAGACGAACAGTGCGTCACAAGCGTATCGAGCAAGGATTTTTCCATGACGTAGACACCGAGGGCCTCATAACCGTCGCTCTCGAGGCGACCCAGGATCACATCCGTCACACGGTTCTTCCAGCCGAAGGATACATAGGTAGCCGTTTCGGCTTCAGAGACCTCGCGGGAGGTCACCACTGCCGTAATGTCTGCGCCGGACTGGACATGCGCCTCCACAACGTCTTCGATCGGAATGTTGGCGATGAGGTCGCCGTCGGCCAGCACAACGTAGGTCTGCGGGATGCGCGATAAATAGGCCGTAACCCCCGCCAGCGCCTCCATCTTGCCATAAAAGGCGCTTTCGTTGCGGCGGCCCGCGTAGCCAAACGGCGGCAGCAGTTTGAGTCCGCCGAGCTTTCGGGCCAAATCCCAGTCACGACCCGAACCCAGGTGGTCGAGCAGGGACTGGTAGTTTTCGCGCATGATGACGCCGACACTCTTGATCCCGGCGTTGACCATGTTGGAGAGCATGAAGTCAATGGCACGGTAACGCCCGCCATACGGAATGGAGGCCACCGTGCGGTGTTCAATCAGTTCTTTGAGCCGCGCGTTGGACGCGTAAGCAAAGATGATTCCGTGCGCGTCGTACATAAGCCAAACTCCCTTTCTTCGCCCAAAGCAGGCATTGGGCGAGTAAGAACGGAGGAACCGGCCTGAGGGCCGGAGCCACTGCGGTGGGTTATGGAGTTTTTTCGCCGCACATGTCGCCGAAAAAACAATTCAACTTTGTTTTCCGGCGTTGCCAGAAAACTCTGCGAGGCTGGGGGAGTTTACAAGGGAGGGTTAAATTGTCAAGAACTCCGCGACTTTTCCCCCGTAAATTCCCATTGTTTTTCCGGGAATTCATTTCCCGGAAAAATTTCCGCAAACCAATTCCATTGAAAAACCTCAATTTATCAATGGAGCCTACAACAGATCCGTGTCCGCCATTTTCTGCGGCGGCAGGAATTTATGCGGACCGACCTTGACCGAGGAGGCCACGACGGCGATGCCCCACTCGTTTTCCAACACGGAGCTGGGGTCCGCGCCGACACGTGCGCCGCGTCCGATGTGCGCGCCCTCGGAGATGATCGCATACTCCACCACGGCGTTTTCTTCAATCACGGCGCCTGGCATGACGATGGAGTACTTGACGAGTGCGCCCGGATGGACAATCACGGAGTTGAAGAGCACGGAGTTTTCGACGCGCCCAAAGATCTCGCAACCCTCGGTAATCAACGAGTGCGAGACATAGGCGTCGGAACCGATGTAATGGCTTGGGGCCGAATTGTTGCGCGCGTAGATGCGCCATTTCGGCTCAAAGAGGTCGAGATGCGTCTTCGACGAGAGCAAATCCATGTTGGCTTCCCAGAGGCTGTCGATGGTGCCGACGTCCTTCCAATAGCCATGGAAGCGATAGACGGCCATGCGCTCCCCGGCCTGGAGCATACTTGGGATTACGTCGCCGCCGAAGTCATTCGAGGAGTCGGGGTTTTCGGCGTCGGCCAGTAAGTAGGCCTTGAGCTTCGCCCAGGAGAAGACATACACACCCATCGAGGCCAGCGTGCTGCGGGGGTTCTTTGGCTTTTCCTCAAACTCCAGGATGATGTCGTCGCTGTCGACGGTCATGATGCCGAAGCGGGAGGCCTCTTCGCGGCTGACTTCCAAGACGGCGATCGTGCAGTCGGCGTTTTTGCGCTTGTGCTGCTCAATCATCAGGGAGTAGTCCATCTTGTAGATGTGGTCACCCGAGAGGATCAGCACATACTCCGGATCGTAAATCTCGATAAACTCCATGTTTTGATAGATCGCGTTGGCCGTGCCCTTGTACCACTGCCCGCCCTTTTCCTTGAGGTAGGGCGGCAGCACGCGGATGCCGCCGTCGAGGCGATCGAGATCCCAGGGCTGACCGGAGCCGACGTAAGCGTTGAGCTCGTGTGGCTGATACTGCGTCAAGACACCGACCGTGTCGATGTTCGAGTTGATGCAGTTGGACAGCGGGAAGTCGATGATGCGGTATTTACCGCCAAACGGCAGCGCGGGCTTGGCCACATGGGTGGTGAGTACATACAGGCGGCTGCCTTGGCCACCGGCCAGGAGCATGGCAACGCATTCTTTTTTCATGGTGGACCATGCCTTTCGAAGTCTTTTTAAAAATCGAGATTTTTAAAAAGAGGGGAATGATGATGTATCGGCGAAATGAATTCGCCTTCACAACGATTGAATTGCGAGGGGGTTAGGGCGCATGGCGTCAGCCTTCCCGCATAAAGAACAGCACGCTAAACGGAGGAAGCTGGAGCCGTAGCATATGCGGTTTGTCGTTCCAATATGCCTCGACGGTGTCAATCGGAATCGGGTTTGTGCGGTTTTGACCGCCGTAGATGTCCGCGTCGGAGTTCAGGATCTCGCGGTAACGACCGGGCTCCTGTACGCCGAGTCGAAAATCGTCCTTGTGCATCGGGGAGAAGTTAAACAGTGCGATGAAATCTCCGCCCGAGGCGTCCAGCCGTCGGAAAGACAGGGTGTTGCCCTGATAATCGCTATGAGAGAGCCAGTCAAAGCCGTCCATCGTGCAGTCGCGCTCCCAAAGCGCCGGGCTCTCAAGGTAGAGATGATTGAGGTCGCGGACAAAACGGTGGAGTTTATCGTGCTGATCATATTCGAGCAGATGCCAGTCGAGACTGCGTTTGTAGTTCCACTCGATGAACTGGCCAAATTCGCTGCCCATGAACAAAATCTTTTTGCCCGGATGGGCCGTCATATAGCCCATGAACGCGCGCACGCCCGCAAACTTGTCCACATAATAGCCGGGCATCTTCTCAATCAGTGAACACTTGCCGTGTACGACCTCATCATGGGAGATCGGCAGGATGAAGTTCTCGGAGAACGCGTACATGATCGAAAAGGTCAGGTTGTTGTGGTTGTATTGCCGGAAGACGGGATCCTGCTTCATATAGTGGAGCGTGTCGTTCATCCAGCCCATGTTCCACTTGAAGTTGAAGCCGAGGCCGCCCATG
>CAYWWF010000157.1:0-5427 GCA_964461745.1 uncultured Oscillospiraceae bacterium
GCCGGTTCCAAATTTGTCAAAGAATCCAGCAAAGCGATTCTTTGACAACCTGAGGTTTTCATGGATTCATTCATGGAAACATTTCCAAAAGAGTCGCCTCAGCGACGAAAACCAACCTAAGTTGAGATAAAACCGTTTTGCGGTTTTATATCAACTTATTTTCTCCCAAACTGTTTTTCGAGCGCCGCGCGCGTCAGCGTCATCGATACCGGGCGGCCGTGGGGACAGTGACGCAGGTCTTCCTCCGCGAGTACAAAGGAGATCAGCGTATCGGCCTCTTCAGGCAGGGCGTCTTGTCCCAACTTGACGGCGGCTTTGCAGGCCACGGTATGTAGCAATTCGTCACGAAGATTCAGCGACTTCTTCCCCGCTCGAAGCTTTTCGCAGAGTTCCGAGAGCAAGGCCGACAGCGCTTCGGCGTCAACGCCTTCGGGCACCGCGCGCACAAGCAGCGCGTTTTCACCGAAGGATTCGTAGGCAAAGCCCATGGAAGTCATAAACTCTACGTGCTCCAGCAACGCGCTCAAATCCGTCGGCGGCAGTGTGAGCACTTGCGGAATCAGCAGCAACTGAGACATCGGATGTTCCTGCGCTCGCTTAAGACGGTTGAAGATCAGCCGCTCGTGTGCCGCGTGTTTGTCGATGATGAGCAGGGCGTCCGAGAGTTCTACGAGCAGATAGCCGGTTAAGAGTTCACCAAGGTAGCGGAACTCCGGTGGACTTTCCGCACGGATTTCTTTGTCGTGTGGGGGAAAGGGGATAGCGGGCGACGGTGAGGCCTGTGATTCCGGCGCAGAAAGGGAAATCACACTGTGTGTGGCGGTGCGAGGCATCGGTACCGTATCCTCTTGGCCGCTTTGGTAGGCCACAGCCGCGCCTTGGTGCAGGGGGAGCGCGCCTGCTTTGATTTCAGAGGAAGTTAGGGTGCTCAGGGCCGATAGAGAGCTGATCCTCGGTTGGATATTGGGCGCTACGGGTCGGGTACCGTTGCGGTTGGGCTCCGTATGACGAGAGCGAAATTCCTCCACCGTGAGGTTGACAAACGTCTCGGCCTGCGGGCTGAGTTTTCCATGAAACGCGGCGCGCGGCACGGATTTGGTGCTTGGAGTAGCCGCAGATGGCGCGGCGTCTTTCGTGACCGTTTTGTGTGTCCGAGGTGTATCGGAGAAGCGCCAAGGCGTGTGGTCGATCCGCTCCAACGCGCCACGCAGGGCGTAGTACACGGCGTCGAAAACATCGCGTTCGCGCATGAACTTAATTTCGGCTTTGGCCGGATGGACGTTTACGTCATATTGGTCAGGTGGCAGCGTCAAATGCAGCGCGCAGAACGGATGCCGTCCGGCCGGACAGGCGTTTTGGTAGCTCTCTTCGAGTGCTGCCATGAGCGTGCGGCTGTGTACGGGGCGGCCATTGACCAAGAACACCTGGTTTTGTCTGTTGCCCGCCGCGCGCTCGGGGCGGCAGGAGAACCCCGAGATTGTGATCCCCTCATGCGCCCGCGACCCGATGTCGATGAGACCTTCACAGACGTCGCGTCCCCAGAGCGCATACAGACAGGCCGACAGTTCCGAGGAACCGGGTGTGTGCAAGAGAGTTTTGCCGTCGCGGATCAGTTGAAACGAGACGTCGGGGCGCGCAAGGGAGGCGCGCTGTATGGTGGTTAGGATGTGTGCGCTCTCGGTCTGGTCCTTTTTTAAGAATTTCTGGCGCGCGGGTGTGTTGAAGAACAACTCTCGTACGATGATTGTTGTGCCTTCGGGACATCCCGCCTCGCTTTCGCTTACGAGGCGTCCGGCTTCCAAGTGGAGCGAGACGCCCAGGGGTTCGCCCCGGGGGCGTGTCAGCAAATCGATGCGCGAAACCGCGGCAATCGCGGCCAGCGCTTCCCCCCGGAAGCCGAGGGTGGAGACGGAAAAGAGGTCCTCGGCGGTTTTGAGTTTGCTCGTCGCGTGGCGCTCAAAGGCGTGGCGCGCGTCTAAGGCATCCATGCCCTCGCCGTTGTCGGTCACGCGCAGAAAGTGGGCGCCGCCACCGGTGAATTCGAGCGTCAAAGCCGTGGCTCCGGCATCCAACGCGTTTTCGAGCAGTTCCTTGACCACACTTGCAGGCCGCTCGACGACTTCGCCCGCGGCGATGAGATCGCGGACGTGGGGGGAGAGGGTTTCAATTTTGGGCATGGATTCACCTCCCAGTGGGTCGTGTGGTTATATGGTGGTTACATTCAGTCGTTCAGCAACGAACGCAGTTCAAACAGTAGCCCCAGCGCTTCCAAAGGAGACAGCGTATTCGGCTCCATCGCGCGCAGTCTCTCAGCCACCTTGGTGAGCCCCATGTTCACAGGCGCGGAGGCAACCGCAGGAGGCGTGTCCAAAGGCAGAACTGTGGAAGCATCCGGCGCGCCGAGTTGCGCAAAGGAGAGTTGCGCCTCGGTACCGTCGTGCCGCCGGGGTTTGGGGCTGGTCGCCTCCAGCGCGGCGAGCACCTCTTTGGCGCGACGGATGACGGGGTCAGGTAGGCCCGCAAGCGCGGCCACAAGAACACCGAAGCTGTCGTCCGCGCCGCCGGGCACAATTTTCCGCAAGAAAATCATCTCGTCGCCACGCCGTTTGACCGCGATGTTGTAGTTGCGCACTTGCGGAAGTGTTTCTTCGAGTTCAGTGAGCTCATGGTAGTGCGTCGAAAACAGGGTCTTGGCCCCGAGCGTACGCGGGTCGGCGACATATTCGAGTACGGCGCGCGCGACACTCATGCCGTCGAAGGTTGAAGTGCCGCGGCCGATTTCGTCGAGGATTAGAAGGCTTTTGGATGTGGCGTGCCGGAGCATTTCGGCAACTTCCGTCATTTCCACCATGAAGGTCGAACGCCCGCCCGCAAGGTCATCTGAGGCGCCGATGCGCGTAAAGATGCGGTCGACGACGCCGATGCGCGCGGCCTGCGCGGGCACAAAGCTGCCGATCTGCGCCATCAGGACGATCAAGGCGACCTGGCGCATATAGGTGGATTTGCCGGCCATGTTCGGCCCGGTGATGATGGTGACAAGCGCGTCCGGATTCAGGTGGGCGTCGTTCGGCACAAAGTAGCCGCCGGGGAGCATACGCTCGACGACCGGGTGGCGGCCCTCGGTGATGTCGATGCGTTCGGAGTAGTCCACCTGCGGGCGCACGTAGCGGTTGATCCCAGCCACGGCGGCAAAACCGCAGAGCACATCGGCCTGCGCAATCGCGTGGGCTGAGCGCTGAACACGATGCGCGTTTACCGCCAATTTGTCACGGAGCGCCGCGAAAAGTTCGCCTTCGAGCGCCACAACTCGCTCCTGCGCGGTCAAAATGGTGCTTTCCATCTCTTTGAGCTCTTCGGTGACAAAACGCTCGCAGTTGGAAAGCGTTTGCCGTCGTACATAGTGCTCGGGCACAAGGTGGAAATAGCTTTTTGTAATTTCTACGTAATAACCGAATACTTTGTTGTACCCGATTTTGAGGCTCTTGATGCCGGTTTTTTCGCGCTCAGAGGCTTCCATCGCGGCCACGAGTCCACGGCCGTTTTTTACGATTTCACGTAGCCTGTCCACCTCAGGGTGGAAACCCTCACGAATGAAACCGCCTTCTCGGATGGAGTGGGGCGGGTCGTCAACCAGACTATTTTGAATCTCAGAGCAGAGATCCTGGAGTTCATCGAGCTGTTCGGAGAGTTCCCGGAGCAGTGGGGCCTGGCACTCGGTGAGCGTGGCTTTGATTTCAGGCAGACGCGAAAGCGCGCGGCCCAGGGAGGTAGCGTCGCGCCCGCCGCCGGTGCCGTACACCAAGCGACCAATCAAGCGTTCCATGTCCGACATGTGCGCCAAAGCGGCGGTCAGACGGCCCGCACGCGCGGGGGCCTGGAGCAATTCCTCGACCGCGCCAAGGCGTCGGCCTATATCCACAGGGTTTACGAGCGGATTGTCCAGCCAGAGGCGCAGCATCCGGGAGCCCATCGGCGTTTTCGTCTCGTCGAGCACCCAGAGCAGCGTACCTGTGCGGCCGCCGTCTTTGAGAGACTCTTTGAGCTCAAGGTTTTTCTGCGCGACCATGTCGAGCTCCATGAACTTGCCGTAGGTGTACACGTTGAGTGTGCCCAATAGGCGCAGATTGCCCTTCTGGGTATGGTGTAAATAGCGCAGCAAAACATCCACGGCCATGAGCGCGGCGGGCTTGTCCCGAAGGCCGAGCGCCGAAACACTTTCTGCCTCAAAACGGGCGCAGACGGTACGGGCCGCGTCCAGCAGTGCTTCGGGGACATCGGTGCCGGTGTAGGGTACCTCATCTATGGGCGGCGGTGAAGCCTGCACAGCTTCGGCTTTTTCAAGGGAACAGGTCATGCGATCTTTGAGAAAGCGGGTGATCTCCGTGTGGGCCAGGGCCGTTGTGTCCAACAGCGCCTCGCGCGGCGTAAAACGGCCCAATTCGCCCATAACGCGCTGGGCGATGTCTTCGCCTTCAACCTGGGTCGCGTAGACCTCACCCGTGGAGATGTCGGCAAAGCAAAGCCCCGCGGCGTCGTTAAAGAAGACGAGAGAAGAGAGAAAGTTGTGCCGGGACTCCTCGAGCATCGAGGCGTCCATGACCGTGCCGGGGGTGATGATGCGTGTAACTTCACGTCGCACGAGCGTTTTCGCGGCGGCGGGGTCCTCGGTCTGCTCGCAGATGGCCACCTTGTAGCCGCGCGCGATGAGTCGGGCTATGTAACTCTCCGCCGAGTGGTACGGCACGCCGCACATTGGCACCTTGTCATCTTTTTCACTGCCGCGGTCGCGTGTGGTCAGCGTCAGGTCAAGTTCGCGGGAGGCCAGACGCGCGTCCTCGCCGAACATCTCATAAAAATCGCCCAGACGAAAGAACAAAATGCAGTCCTCCGTCTGGCTTTTGATGTCCAAATACTGCCGCATCATCGGCGTTTCTTTGTATTCGCGCGCTTTGCCGGACGGAGCCTTACCGCCACCGTCGCGGATGTGTCGCATTGTCCTGGCCATTCTTTCCCCAACTTTTCTCTGTAGTCTAGGATTGTTACGAGCTTTCTTTTTCGTCCCGCAACGTCTTGTGTAGCGCGAGCAGACGAGCCATACGCTCGCGTTTTTCCTCGGGTGAGGTCGGGTCATCCATCTCACAGGCCGGCGTGCCGGCGCGTTTGGAGTAAATGAAGGTAAACAGGTTGTCAAAGCGCACCGTTTGCATCAGCGAGAGGGTATCGCAAAAGTCTTCCTCGGTCTCTCCGGGGAAGCCAACAATGACGTCGCTTGTGAGGTTTAAATCCGGCATCAGCCGACGCGCGTACGCAATCAGAGAGAGGTATTGCGCCCGAGTGTATGAACGGTTCATCGCGCGTAAAATCTTGTCGCTGCCGGATTGGAACGGCAGGTGCAGGTGGCGCGCGACTTTGGGGTTGCGGGCCATG
>CAYWWF010000158.1:0-5384 GCA_964461745.1 uncultured Oscillospiraceae bacterium
ACAACAATTTCCATTTCACGATTGTGCTCACCCAACGGCCTCAGTCCTTTCACTTTTGTAGAAGAGATTGGTCACCATTAAAAAAACGCGGGCGAACTCAGTTCGCCCCTACAAAACACACGATGGATATCCGCCGTATGTGGGGGCGACCTGCGGTCGTCCGCGTTTGTATCACACATTCTTTTGGTGTGCCCTGCAATTCAGTCCGTCAAACCGGCGGTATCCATATACCGGGTCAGCAGCGCACAGACCTCATCCCGGCGTATCTTTGAGGCGAGATTCAGCCGTCGGCTTGCATCACCCTCCACGATTTTTTGCTGTACCAAAAACGCCACGGGTACACGCGCGGCACTCGCCACACCGGCCCCGTCCTTAAACCCGGCCAAAATGTCCATCGCCTGGTTTGTTGTGGGCGGTTTGTCGGCAAGGCCGAGCAGACGCATCGCGTTGTAGATGGCCAAAATCGCCTCTTCGCGTGTTACGGGCTGGTCGGGCATGAATTGATTGCCCGCGTAACCGCCCATGAGTTTATACTCAACGGCGATGGACACCGCGTCGTAGTACCAACTGCCCTTTTTGACGTCGGTGAAGCGGTCAACACCCACGCCGTTTTTCATCAGCCCGAGCGAACGCAGCAGCACGGATGCGTATTCGGCGCGTGTCATGTTCGATAAAGGATTGAAGTTGCCCTTTGTATCGCCAAAGAGCATGAAGCGTCCGGCCATGTTATCGACGTAACCGCGCGCCCAGGAGTTTTTGATGTCGTTGAATGTCTTCGCGTACGACGCCACGCCGTAGGCGCTGTTTGTAAAGCTCCAAACCGAGGCGTACGTGCGGCCGCCGCGGGTCACGAGTTTTGTCGGCACATGGATCGGCTTTCCCGCCGCGTCGAGCACCACACCCGTGATGTTCGGCAGGTTTTCCGTCCCCTTCGGGAGCAGGAACTCACGCTCGACACGGCTCGCGTAACGCTCCAGCGGCATCAGGCGAACATTGCTCTGAACGGTCACAGTGATCTCCACCGGACTGTAGAGGATGCGGTACCCCACAAGCGCCGCGTCGGCCTCGAACCCGGCGGTGATTTTTGCGTCGGCGTCGCGCAGTGAAATCGTAATCGCGGTGCCCGCGCGGTCGGTGTAGTATCGCCCGAGTTGGATGGCTACGGCGTTTAAGTCGATGTCTCCGGCTTTGAGGACATAGCGGATCCCCTCACGGATAAGCACAATCGAGGCGTTTTTCTGCTGAAGGGTATAGAGATCGTTGCCGTTTAACAGCAGCGAGGTGCTTACAATCGGCACACCGTCCACCATGATCGGCTCACGGGCCTCCAGCACGAAGCCTTTGTCTTGGTTCTTGATCGCCGCTTGCAACCGTGCCGTGTTTACGCTGATGGTCGCGGTCTTTTCCTTTTTGGTGTTGCGCGCGATGACGAGATTGGCTACGTCCACATCCTGGCCATTGAGGGAGGTGTCCGCCTGGCCAACGATCTGACCCGCGTCAATGGGCCCGGAATCGATGCCCTTCGTTTTCAGCACGCCGACATAGTCGCGCAGTACGCCGCCGTCGATGCGAATCTGGTTGTTTTCTCCGGACAGCGGCGCGTACAGGTAGACATACACCTTGCCGTCCTCAACCAAAACGCTGTCTTTCGCCTCCAGCGGCGCAAACGCGCTCTGGTTGCGGGAGACGGTGATGAAGTTTTTGAGGTTCGGCACATCGGCGTACATGGGTTTGTTAAACTCAAAGATGAAGAGGTGGTTGTCGGACGCCATGGTGAGTCCCGTCTTCGGGTCAAACTCGGCCTCAAGGTAGTCACCCGGGCCCGTGCGCAGTTCCGTGGGCATTGTGTTGCCGAGATAGTCCCGCAGGGCGCGGGCCGCGATGGAGACCTTGGCTTTGTCATCGAGCGCGCTGTAGAAGGTGATATACAGTTTCCCACTGATCACATCGACGGTGTCCTGCGGCCCCAGGGGGCCGAACGCGCCGCCGTTTCGAGAGACCTTGACGGCCGCTTTGAGCGCGGTTACATCCCTCGTGTTCATGTAGATGTCCCGGTCAAACGTGAGTGTCATGATGCGCCTATCGGCATTGACCGAAAGCCCCAACTTCGGTGATACGACCGTCCGCGCGATATCAGGGCGGCCGACGGCGTCGGACCAGGGCGTCCCGCTGTTGTTTTTATCCGTGAGACTCAGCCGGGGCGTCACCAGGCCGCCGCTGTCTGAAAGCGGCGCGGCAGCGTTGACCGAGAGGCCCGAAGCCGGTGAATAGGCCGGCGGTGTGGCATAGAGGGGGCTTACGGTGATCGATGACGTCATCCCGTTGAAATACTTGTCCGCGACACTGAGGGGCGGGATGTACAGGGCGTTGTTGTTGCCGGAAAGCGGCACGGCAAAGTTGACTGTGAGCTTGCCGCCGGACACGGAAACACTGTCCTTGGCGTCGAGCGGCTGATAGCCGCTGCCGTTGCGCGACACCTGAATCGCGCTCTTGAGCAAAGCGGTGT
The DNA here is from genome assembly GCA_964461745.1 of uncultured Oscillospiraceae bacterium. Classification (GTDB taxonomy): domain Bacteria; phylum Bacillota; class Clostridia; order Oscillospirales; family UBA929; genus JAVBPF01. Next base: position 2,507 of record CAYWWF010000158.1, read on the forward strand.
TGGAATAGCCGCTGATCACCGGCTCGCTGAACGAAAGCGTCACGGATTTCTTTGTGGCGTCGTTGATTCGCGCGTCGGTGTACAAATTGAAGCTTGGCGGCACAAGATCCTGCGTGTTGATCGCGTTGGTCGTAGCGTCTCGTTTGAGCACGTTTCCGACTTGATCTTTGATGGATCCGCTGAGCAGTTTGAGTCTGCTCTTTACGCCCGAAAGCGCGGTCGTCAGCGTGATGACGAGACTCCGGCCTGAGATACGAACGGTATCGTTGACCGAAAGATCCACAAAACGGCCGTCGTCCCGCGCGATTTGTACGCTGGATTTCAGCGCGGTCGCCGTCGCGCGGTCGCTGAAAATCGGCTCGGAGAACGTCATTGTCACCGTGCGCAGATCGCGGGAGACAACTGTGCCTGTAAGCGGGTTGAACTCCGGCGGCGTCTCGTCGGCCCAAGCCGCGAGGTTTGCGGTCACAACGTCGCTTTTGAGCACGTTAGGCATAGGGGACGCTTTGTCGGAGATCGATTCTTTGACAATTTTAATCTTGTTCGTCTTTCCGGAAAGCGTCTCGCCCGGGGCCAGCGTGATGATGATGTTTACCCCGCTGAAGGTCACAGTGTAGCCGGGGTAGAACTGCTCAAGCGGATGGTAGGTGTTTTGATCGGTGAAATAAATGCGGCTTTTAAACGTCTCGATGCTGTTGGTCACCATATCCACAGCCTCGTTGAACTGTAAAGTGATGACGCGGTTGTCCTTTGAGAGCGTGGCGCTCTTGTAGACAGGCGGCATCTCGTCGGGGGTCGCGTCGATGCGCCAGGTCGTGAGCTTTGCCTTGTCCATCTGGACGTTCCAGTACTCGTCGCGCACAAGCCCGGGCAGGAAGGTAAAGTAGTTGCTGCTGCCCGTGAGCGGTCTTTCAAAGCGGATCGTCACGACGTTGTCGCTGAGACTGACCGTGTCCCCGGCCGCGAGATCGCGAAACGGCCCGCTGGCTGATGTGCCCATTCCCATGTCGCTCTTAAACGCCGCCATATCCGGCACGACGGAATAGACGTCTTTTGTGAAAAAGAGTTTGAGCGTCAGGCGGTCGGCGGAGAGTTCAAACTGCTTTTTCATCGGGTCATCGATGAGCGCGGGCGGCGTCGGATCCGGATAACCGAACGGCCCGAGAATCAGGTCTTCCCCAATGACGTTGTTGGCGAGGTCCCCGATGAGATTTTCCTTAATCAGCAGGTAGTTTTCGTTGTTGTTGAAGGGCGCCGTAGCCGGGGCTTTGAGGATGAGCTTGTTCCCTGAAATCGAATAGGAGGTGAAAAAGCTTTGACGTCCGTTGAAGTCACCGGCCGCCGTTGGGGGCGTTCCTGTATGGTTGCGCAATATCATGATGTTGCTCAGCATCTTCGTGCTCGTGGTAAGTGCCTGGATGGGCTTATCGAAGTAGACGGTCACCGTCACGTGATCCGCGCCCACGACAACCAGCTGCACCTTCGGTGGAACCCGGTCGCCGCGGCAGTCGATGTTGGCGGCCACCTGGTCGGTGCGCTGGAGGTTTCCGGCCTTGTCTTTGATGGCGGCGTCCGCACCGTCGTTTGCGGCGTGGAGCGTCGCGGTGATGATCTTATTTTCGAGCGAACACTTTAAAATGTCCCTGACTTTGTCAGAAAAGGTGATGACCAGCAAATTGTTCGAGATCGCCACGGTAGATCTGGGGTCAAAGGTATCGAGCGAGGTGGTAATCTGTGTATCGTCGGCTTGATAGTAGGTGACCGTCAGCGCGTTTCTGAGGTCGGCGATGGTTTTTAGATTGTTTACAATCGGTTCGGTGAAAATCAGCGAGAGTTTTTTGAGATCGGGACTAAGATCATAACAGACTTCGTCCGTCACAAGCCGCGGCGGCGTAATGTCCGCCGTCGCGTCAAGAATTTTGGTCGTGAAAGGCTTATCTAAAATGTTGTTGTCCGCAAGCCAGGGCGCGCGGTCGCGCGCGTAGTCGCAGAGCGCCTCCGGTTCCGTCAGGCGCAGGGTATTTTGCTTGCCGTAGAGTTCGTCTCGCAGTACGATGACCATCGTGCTGCCTTGAAACGTCAGGCTCTCCACCATGTCGTTGCCCCAACGGTCGGGGGTGTCCAACGGGCTATAGACCGTCTGACCCTCGCGCTTGAGCTCGAGCAAACTCTTGAGCCGGGCAAGCTTTAGGTCGTCCGCGGCGTCGACCCTGGGCAGATTGATGCGCACGGGTTCGGTGAACAGCACCGTGATGGTTCTCAAATCCTCGCCGAGCCAGACGTCCTTGTACGACGGCGGGACACGGTCGGACACCGTGTCGACGAGCGAGGAGTACCAATGGGGGTGGTAGGTGTAGTCCATGTCGTCGAACCATTCCAGCGACTGGTCGTGGACATTGCCATACTGATCCTTCAGCACGTCGGAGGGAATGCGCACGGCCATAAACTGATCATTTGACAGCGGCGCGTTGAAGGTAATGATCAGCTGCTTGCCAGAAATTTTTACGTTGTCGGTGTGCTGGAGGATATGCGGCGGGCCACTGGTATCGTAATCGCCCGCTTGAATCTGTCCGACGGTCGCATTGGACGGATCTATCCCCCCGGGCACATAGGGAAACACGGCCAAGTTGATTTTATCGCGCAACGTCGGCAAGTCTTTTTCGTTGTTAAAAATAGGCTCGTCGAAGGTGATGACAATCTGGCGGTTGTCCGGCGTGGCGTAGGCCGGGATACTCGGGTCAATTTCAGGCGGGAAGTAGTCTTTGGTCGCATCAAACGGACCCACAACGCGGTAGCGGCGCGTAACACCGTCAAAACCCAGGAGGGACGAGTCGGTCCCCAAGGGGTTGCCCGCGGCGTCATAGACGCTGTTTTCCTC
>CAYWWF010000159.1:0-5368 GCA_964461745.1 uncultured Oscillospiraceae bacterium
TGCGGGCCGGAAACAACGATATTCTGAGGAAAATCGACGAGGTTTGGAGTTTTTTCGATGCACATGTCCCCGGAAAAACAATGAAGATTTATTTTCCGCCAAAGACGGAAAATTCTGTAAGGCTTTTTCGACAGTCTGATCTCTCATCTCTCATCCCCCGGCCCCCGCGGGGCAAAGCCACACATTCACACCGGCTGATAATCCTTTATTTGGTACGCCTCAACCTCTAAATCTTCCATTTTTAGGTGCGATAAACGATTGACACACGTGATATAATGAGCACGAGCCCAAATGGGTATCTCATGATTTGGAGGGACGAAGGTTGGAACGCTGCTATAACTTTTCCGCGGGTCCGGCAATGATGCCGGAAGAAGTCCTCACGCGCGCGGCTTCGGAAATACTCAACTTCCGCGACAGCGGCATGTCGGTGATGGAGATGAGTCACCGAGGTCCCGATTACCTGAAAATCTTTGAAGACGTGAAAGCCAAACTCATCCGTGTGATGAATATTCCCGACACCCATCGCGTACTCTTTTTGCAAGGCGGCGCGACCCAGCAGTTCTCCTCCATCCCAATGAACCTCATTGGTCGATTGGAAGGCAAAGCGCCCGCCGCGGACTACGCGCTCTCCGGCCAATTTTCTTCGAAGGCCAAGAAAGCCGCCATGCCGTATGGCGACGTGCGCGAAGCCGCCAGCACCAAGGACGTCAATTTTGCGCGTGTCCCGACTCAGTCTGAGCTTGCGCTCAACCCGGACGCCGCGTATTTCCATTACTGCCTCAACAATACGATCTTCGGTACCCTTTGGCCCTACATCCCGGAGACCGGCGACGTTCCTCTCGTTTGTGACATGTCTTCCTGCATCCTTTCGGAGCCCACGGATGTTTCCCGCTATGGCCTCATCTACGCGGGTGCGCAGAAAAACATGGGCCCAGCGGGCTTGGCTGTTGTCATCGTCCGTGAGGATCTGACCGGTCACGCGCTGCCCAATACGCCGGAGCTGCTTGACTACGCCGCGCAGATCAAAAACGACTCGATGCTCAACACCCCGCCGACCTATGGCATTTATCTGCTGGGTCTCGTCCTCGATTGGATTGAGGGTATGGGCGGCCTTGCGGCGATGAAGGTTCACAACCAAAAGAAAGCCGCTGTGCTTTACGATGTGCTGGATAATAGCAAACTGTACAAAGGCCCGGCCGAGAAGGACTGCCGCTCGATGATGAACGTCACCTTTTTTACCGGGAGCGAAGAGCTCGACGCCCAGTTTGTCAAAGAAGCCAAAGCCCAGGGTTTGCTGACGCTCAAAGGCCACCGCGCTGTCGGCGGTATGCGCGCGTCGATTTACAACGCGATGCCGATGGCCGGCGTCGAAAAACTCGCCGCGTTTATGAAAGAATTTGAAGCCAAAAACGGCTAAGCTGTTCTTCTTTGTTTGTTCCACCCGGCCGGTTCCCGGAGGTATGATATGAAACGAGTTTACAAAGTTCGCAATGGAAAACTTTTCGGCGTCTGCGGCGGCATCGCCGCCTATTTCGGCCTGGATCCCACCTTGGTTCGCCTCGGTTGGATTGTCTTCGCCTGCATGGGCGGCGCGGGCCTGATCGCCTACATCGCCGCAGCGTTCGTCATGCCTTACGAAGACCAGATCTAAGGAGAAGCCTCGCAGAGTTTTCCGCCTTGGCGGAAAACAAAGTTGAAATGTATTTCCGGCGACATGCGCGGCGGAAAAACCAGGCCGTCATAAATGACAGCCTGGGACGTCGCGTGCGCGCGCCGATCATCTGCGGATGGGATTTAGACGCGAAAAGGGGACTCAGCGCCCCCTTTTCACACTTTTCCCCCCGAGGCTCTCGCATCAACTTCCCGACAGAAAGCGTTTCAAAACAAATACAAAAGGTTGTGTCGTTGTGAACATTCTCACACTCAACAAAATCGCGGCCATTGGCCTTGATCAGCTTGACCCCACGAAGTTTAACCATGGCACGGAAGTGGACAATCCCGACGCCATTATGGTGCGCTCGGCCGATATGCACCAACGCGAATTGGGCGAAAACCTCAAGTGCATCGCCCGCGCGGGCGCCGGTGTCAATAACATTCCGATTGAACAGGCCTCCCAGAAGGGCATCGTCGTTTTCAACACCCCCGGCGCCAACGCCAACGCCGTCAAAGAGCTCGTGCTCTGCGCCCTCTTCTTGTCCTCGCGCAACATCGTCGGCGGCATCGCTTGGGCGAGGACTTTGGCCGAGAAGGGCGATGAGGTGCCCGGTTTGGTCGAAAAAGGCAAGAGCGCGTTTGTCGGCCCTGAAATCACGGGCAAGACGCTTGGCGTCATCGGCCTCGGCGCCATCGGTGTCATGGTTGCCAACGCCGCCGATCAGCTCGGTATGCGCGTCCTCGGCTTCGACCCGTTCCTTTCGATCGACTCGGCCTGGGGTCTGTCCAGCGGCATCCAGCGCGCGCGTGACTTAAAGCAAATCTTTGCCGAGTGCGACTACATCTCTCTGCATTTGCCGCTGAATAAGGACACGCGCGGCATGATGGGTGCGGAAGTTTTTGAGACCGTGAAGCCCGGCCTGCGCCTGATCAACATGGCGCGCGGCGACCTCGTGGACACACCGGCGTTGCTCAAAGCGCTCGACGCTGGCCGCGTCGCGTCCTATGTCACCGACTTCCCGAACGCGGCGGCTTGCGCGCACGAAAAAATTGTCCCGATCCCCCACCTCGGCGCGTCGACGCCCGAGAGCGAAGACAACTGCGCGGTCATGGCCACGCGCCAGATGTCGGATTACCTGCTTTACGGCAACATCAAGAACTCCGTGAACTTCCCCGACATTGCCCTGGAGATGGGTCAAGGCGGCGCGCGTCTCTGTGTGCTGCACCTGAATATCCCGAACATGCTCACGCTGATTGTCGGCGAACTCGCGCGCGTCGGGATCAACATTGAGAACATGGTCAACAAATCCAAAAAAGACCTGGCTGTTTCACTGTTTGATTTAAACCAAGTTCCGCCCGCAAACCTCAAACAGGCCATCGCCGCGCTTGACGGTGTCTTGCGCGTGCGCGTGATTGAATAGTTGAGGATAGAAGGGGGGGTTCTACCCCCCTCAGGTTGTCAAAGAATCGCTTTGCTGGATTCTTTGACAAATTTGGAACCGGCCTGCGGGCCGGAAATGCCCATTTTCTGAGGAAAATCGACTGGTTATGGAGTTTTTCCGACGCACATGTCCCCGGAAAAACATTGAAACTTTATTTTCCGCCGGTGGCGGAAAACTCTGCGAGGCTTTTTCGACAGTCTGGGGGGGTTCTACCCCCCTTGTAGTTCAATCGTTGTGTAGGCGGATTCATTTCGCCTACACAACATCATTATTCCCTTTCCTCTAAAAACCTCAGTTTTTAGAGGAACTTTGTAGGTTGCCATGAAAGACAGACGTACTCTCAGCCGCACGTTGCGGCCCGGCTATCGTTTCTATTTTTTCTTTTTTGTCCTGCTCGTGGCTTCGTCGGCCTATGTAAGCACATGGCTTGCCGTCGGACAGGGCCTTTTTGTTTTGCTCATTTTTCTGTTCTATCTGCGATCCCGCTCCAGACGACGCCGGGAGACCATCCGCTTTGTTGAGGGACTCACCTATCCCCAGTCCGTTGGCGAAGGGGTTTTGCATTTCCCGCTGCCGATGGCCGTCGCGCGCGCGGACACCGCCGAAGTGCTCTGGGGCAACGACCTGTTTTACCGAATGATCGGACGCAGCGAACGGATTTTTCCGGCCTCTCTTTCGGAGATGCTGCCGGGCTTTGATCTGAAGTTTCTCTGGGAGGGCCAAAGCCGCGCGCCCATGGATGTGAACATCAAACGCCGCAGTTTTGCGGTCTGGGGCAGCCTCGTTCCCGACGCGGACGGCCTGCCTGCGGCTCCGTCGTCCCACCGTGTGACGCTCGCGACCCTCTACTGGGTGGACGTCACCGACGCGGTCACCCTGCGCCGTGAAGTTGAGATGTCTCGGCTGCTTTGCAGCTTGATTGTGATCGACAATTACGAAGAGATCACCAAAAACTGTGACGATATGCAAAAATCTACGCTGCTGGCGTGGATCGACGAGCGCGTTTCCGGTTGGGTGTTGCCCTACGAGGGCATCTTGCGCAAGTTTGAGCGCGATCGGTTTTTGTTTATTTTTGAAGAGCGGTATCTCGCCAAGATGATCGACGATAAGTTCTCCCTGCTCGAGCGCACGCGTGAGCTTGTCAGCCCCAACGGAATGCCGGTGACCCTGAGTCTTGGCATAGGACGGGGTGCCTCTTCGTTCAAAGAGAGCTTTCAGTTTGCCACGCTCTCGCTGGACATGTCGCTGTCACGCGGCGGCGACCAGGTTGTGATCAAAACTCGTTCGGGCTTTGATTTCTATGGCGGACGCACAAAAGAACTCGAAAAGCGCACGAAGGTCAAACCGCGCGTCATGGCGCAGGCCTTGGCCGAGCTGATGACCGCCTCGTCGAACGTGCTTGTCATGGGCCACGGCGGCGCGGATATGGACGCCGTTGGGGCCGCCGCCGGAGTCGCCGCGATGGCACGCCGTCGCGGCCGCGAAGCCCACATCGTAATCACGAAGGAGCGCTGTCCGGCCCTGCCGCTTGTCGAACACTTGCAGAGTCTGCCGGAGTACGGCGGCGTCTTTCTTGACCCGCAGACGGCGCTGTCCCATGTCAACCGGGACACGCTGCTTGTCATCGTGGACACGAACCGCCCCGACATCGTCGAGTCGCAGGAACTGCTGCGTGCCGTCTCGCATGTCGCGGTCATCGACCACCACCGCCGGGGCGCGCAATACCTTGAGCGTGTGGCGCTGAGTTACCATGAACCCTATGCCTCTTCGGCCAGTGAACTGCTCTGCGATCTGCTGCAATATACGCTTGACCCCGGCGACCTCACACGCGTGGAAGCCGAGGCGCTGCTTGCGGGCATCGTGTTGGACACGAAAAGCTTCACGATGCACACGGGCGTTGGCACCTTTGAGGCCGCGGCGTTTTTGCGCGCGGCGGGTGCCGATATGACGGTGATCAAGCGCATGTTCCAAAACGATCTGCCCTCGAGCATGGAGCGCTACGACATCATCCGCCGCGCCGTCATGGTGCGCGACAACATCGCCGTCGCCGCGGTGGACACGCCGGTCTCCCGCACGGTGGCCGCCCAAGCCGCCGACGAACTGCTTGGGATCTCGGGCGTGGACGCGTCCGTGGTTTTGTTTCCGTCCGGCAACGAAATTGTGCTTTCCGCGCGCTCGCTCGGGCGGGTGAATGTGCAGATGATCATGGAAATGCTCGGCGGTGGCGGACATCAGACGATTGCCGGGGCACAGGTGCCCAGCGCACCGCTCGG
>CAYWWF010000160.1:0-5325 GCA_964461745.1 uncultured Oscillospiraceae bacterium
CGATTTGGGGCGCGACCATCTCCTACGGCCTACATCTCAAGAACATGTCGCATGTGACGGTCAACAACCTGGAGGTTTCTAACTTGGGCACCACGAGAAAGCTGTCTGTGGGTGTCATCGTGGAGGCCGCCGGTATTGGCGTGATGCGCGGGGTGCATTTGAACAATGTGTATGTGCACGATGTAAACGGTACCTATCTGGAAAAAACCTTGCCCAATGGTGGCATCTATTATGTGGTCACCGATCACAGCAACGACACCCGTTTTGATGACATTTCGATTCAAAATTGTAGCGTGAAGCGGGTCAGCCGTACCGGCATCTCCGTGGGCGTTACCAGTTCGTATGCGCTGTGGGACGGCCACAATGGGATTATCCCCAAAACCGTTCTGGACAAATACGCCCACACAAATGTGCTCATCAAAAACAACTATGTGGAAGATGCCGGCGGGGACGCCATTGTGCCGATGTTTTCGATCAAGCCGCTGATTGAGTACAACATCAGCAACGGCGCCAGCCAAAACACAAAGCACACGAGTATGTACAACGCGGGCATTTGGCCCTGGCGTTGCGAAGAAGCTGTTTTCCAATTCAACGAGTGTTATGGCACAGTTCTCAATGGCGATGGACAAGCTTACGATTGTGACTATAGTCGCGGCACCATATACCAGTACAACTACAGTCACAACAACGAAGGCGGTTTCATGCTCATTTGCCTGCAAGAGGCCTTGGACAGTGTGATTCGTTACAACATCAGTCAAAACGACTTGCGCTGCCTGTTCTTAACCTCCAATAGCCACAACGCGGACATTTACAACAATACATTTTATATTGGGTCGGGGTTGAACACGAATGTAGTAGAAGACGCGTCCGGCAGAGCCACTCTGAAAAACAACATCTTCTACAACGCCGGAACCCGAAAGAATCCCACCTGGGGTGCCCGTTACCAATATGAAAACAATCTCTATTATGGGTACACGACGACACCCAACGACAGCAAAAAAATCCTCGCCGATCCTTTGTTCGTCAATCCGGGGCAGGGGGGCACCGGTACGGAAGGGGCCTCGGCCATAGACACCCTGTCCGGTTACAGACTCCAAAGCAATTCTCCTGCCATCAACGCGGGTCTTCCCATCGCAAACAACGGTGGACGGGACTATGAGGGTACTGTGTTGGGCGCGTCGACCACAGACTTGGGCGCCATGGAAAGTGATGTCTTGGACATTGCGCTGTCGGAGTCGGAAAAAACACTCCTGCCCGGCGAGAGCTTCCAATTGGTCGCGACGGTAACACTGGGCGGTAGTTTCGACAAAACGGTTTCGTGGGCCACCGGTGACAGCACGATTTTGACCGTGGACAGCAGCGGCCTCGTGACGGCCATGGCGGCGGGCACCACCACTGTCACCGCCACGGCCAACGGCAGTGGAAAAACGGCTGAGTGTACGGTTACGGTAAATCCGCTGTACACGATCACCGTCGCGGCGATGGAAAACGGCAACATCACGCCGAGCAAAACCACAGCCGAAGCGGGCGAAGAGATCACGCTGACCATAAGCCCCGACGCTGGCTACCGCCTTGTTGCCGTGGAGGTAAACAACGTCGCGATTGCGGGTGTAAGCTTTGAGATGCCCGCTGAGGACGTCACTCTGACGGCGGTGTTTGAGCGGATTCCGGTGGAGAGTCTGAAGATTCTAACCACTCCGAACATTGCGCTTAAGAAGGGTACGAGCCTAAACCTCGGGGCTTCCGTTTTGGTTTCCCCCACGGAAGCTTTGGCTGAACTGGTGTTTACCTCGTCCAATCCCACCGTGGTCAGTGTGACTGCCACGGGCGTACTCCGGGGACTGAAGACCGGCTCGGCTGTCATCGCCGTGAAAGACGTGAACACGGGTGTCGTGGCCGCCGTCCTTGTGACGGTTTCTTAGGGGTATGTAACTAGGAAACAGATATTCATAAGCGTGAGCGGTACGAATGTGTGTACCGCTCACGCTTTGCTTTGTGCCACGCAAAAGGTTTTCCCACTGTAAAGGAGTTTATCAAATGCCCATCGATGTACTTCTATCACGCTGTTCGGAACTGCAACAGAAAAGAAACTATACCGGGTCTATAGCCTTTTTTATACATTGAACCGGAGCAAAACCACTGGTGCTAAATTTGAGGAAGGTTTGGCCTACTCTTTAGCAGTTTTGCCAGCGGTTGCTTGGTCTGCATTGCGAAGGTAATGAATGGATGGTTGTTCAGTAGGGATTACATAAGTATCCACTTGACAAATCATAAGAAACTGCTCATAATAAAACATATGTTACATAACTAATGTTATAGAAATGGAAGTCTTACTATGCCGCCAAAACAAAAGTTTTTAAAAGAAGAAGTAGTTGCTGCCGCGCTAAACCTTGTTCGGAGTGAAGGAGCCTCCGCTATTACAGCCAGAGGCTTAGGCGCCGCGCTCGGCAGCTCCTCCCGTCCGATTTTTACGACGTTTCAGAATATGCAAGAGGTTCAGGAGGAGACGGTCATAGCCGCGAGAGCAATCTACAACGGTTATGTCGAAAAGGGCCTCTTAGAGGAGAATGCCTTTAAAGGCGTGGGCATGCAATACATCCGTTTTGCGCGAGATGAATCCCGCTTATTTGAATTATTGTTTATGACAACAGACAAAGCCGCCGTAGCAATTGCAGACATTCTCCCTGTTCTTGATGACAATAGTGACAGAATTCTTGCCTCCATACAGAGCATCTACGGTCTTTCACAGGAACCTGCCTATCGACTCTATCAAAACATGTGGATATTTACACATGGCCTTGCCTGTCTTTGTGCCACAGGGGTTAGTCGCATGACCGATGAGGAAGTGGACGCACGGTTGACTGAGGTTTTTATCGGAATGCTGATCAAACTAAAAAGCGAGGGGAAACAACATGCTTGAGATTCAAAATATAACAAAATCGTATGGCTCGGGGCAGAGTGCCACCGTAGCTCTGAAGGGCGTATCCCTGAACATAGGCGATGGGGATTTTACGGTGCTTTTGGGTGCTTCCGGCTCTGGTAAGTCCACCCTGCTCCATGTCGCGTCGGGACTGGAGCGACCGGATAGCGGCTCAGTTTTGTATGATGGCACGGATATTACGGCTCTGCCCGACAAGGCTCTGACGGAGTTTCGGAAAGAGCATGTGGGCTTTATCTTTCAGCAGTACTATCTGCTCTCCAATCTGGACGTGGATAAAAATGTAAAGCTGGGTGCGGACTTAATCGGGAATCGTGATTACCGGCAAATGATTGAAGCGGTCGGATTGGGCAATAAAATGAGTAAACGCCCCACTGAGCTTAGCGGCGGAGAGCAGCAACGAGTCGCCATCGCAAGAGCGCTCGCAAAAAAGCCAAAGCTGCTGTTTTTAGATGAGCCCACTGGTGCGCTGGATGAGGAAACCGGCAGGCAGGTTTTGGATTACATCTGCAATTTACAAAAAGAACTTGCTTTTTCCATCGTCATGGTGACCCACAACGCAAACATCGCGGAGATGGCCGGTACCGTCGTTACCATGAACAGTGGAAAAATCGTGGAGATACATAGAAACGAAAACCGGAAAACCGCCTACGAGATTGGATGGTGAGGATATGATTGTCCGCCCTAAGGATGCCGCTAAATTGCTCGGCGTTCTGATTATGACCGCCTGCGCGGTTTTCGTCTGCACATTGTTTTTAAATTCCAACATGGATTTGGCCTGCATCAAAGACCTGATCACCGACCCTGAACTTATGGTGTACTATGACACTATGGTGTTAACAGGAGCGGTAACAAGCGCCGTATCCGGCGGGGCCCTCATGCTCACTACGGTGGTGATGTTGATTTTTTATATAAAGCATTATATCGACACACACAAACCAGACCTGGGGATACTCAAAGCCATGGGGTATGAGGACTGGAAAATCGCCAAGAGCTTTTGGGTATTTGGGCTTAGTGTGTTCATGGGCACCGCTATAGGCTTTAGTAGCTCGTGGTTGATGATGCCCTCATTTTATGAGCAAAACAGAAGTGGTGGCGTGTTGCCCGATACGCCGCTGCACTTTAACCCTGTGCTGTTGTTGTATTTGATCATTTTGCCCACGCTTTTTTTCTCCCAGCTTGCCATCCTATACGGTCACCGGGAATTAAAACGTCCTGTACTGGAGCTAATTAGAGGAAAGAGCGACCGTAAGCTTAACGATACAAAGCAAAAAAGAGGTCAAGGAAAAGAGCTTCCCTTTTTACAGGAACTCAGAAGAAGTACGGTAAGAAGCCGCAAATCCCTTGTATTTTTAATTATTTTCTCTTCTTTTTGCTATGGATCCATGACACAAATGTCCTTTGGTATGAGTAAACTATCCACTGAAATGATGGCGATTATGATGATTGGCATAGGACTTGTTTTGGCCTTTACAACCCTGTTTATCGCGGTTACGACTGTCATAAAAGCCAATTCTAGAACCATCGCCATGCTTAAGGGTGTTCGGGTATTCTGAGAGTCAGTGCGGTCACGCAATACTTGGCGGGTACCGGCCCGCCGCTTACATTGGCTTTGCCATTGGAACCGCATACCAGTTTGGTCTGCTGAAAGCAATGGTGTCCCTGTTCTTTGCGCAAAGTGTGGTTGACGTTCCGGAGTACAGTTTTGATGTGACAGCGATGGTTGTCTCGCTCATCACATTTGCCATGATATACGAAGCGGTGATGGTCATTTACACCGCAAGGCTTAAGAGAATTTCCCTGGGGGAAGTTATGCAGGAGGAATAAGCAGGTAATTTATTAAGAATAAACCGAAGCCGGGCAAGCAGCCCGGCTTTTTAGCTCTCAAAATAAAAGGATCTTTCCGTTGAAAGTGGAGCGGTATTTTGATACGGTATGCGTAAAAAATAGCTTTAAATATTTTGATAAGACGCAACCTAACTTCAATTTTGTTGTCTATATAGGTGAAGGGCCTTTACAATAAACAAAGGGGTGAGACGCATTGGATGATCATCAAATCGTTGACTTATTTTGGGAGCGCTCCCAAGCAGCCATTACGGAAGTTTCAAAAAAGTATGGGCGGTATTGCAGCAGCATTGCCCTCAACATACTCAATAGCACCGAAGACGCCGAAGAATGTGTCAGTGACACCTACCTTCAGGCGTGGAACTCCATACCTGTAAACCGTCCGTCAATTTTATCCGCATACCTAGGGAAAATCACCCGTAACCTTGCGCTGAATCGGTATAAGAAACGCAAAGCGGATAAGCGTGGCAGCGGTGAAGTGGAACTGATTTTGCACGAACTTGAGGACTGTATCGCGGGGGGCGGCGACATTGAGGATAAGC
>CAYWWF010000161.1:0-5257 GCA_964461745.1 uncultured Oscillospiraceae bacterium
AACAGCATTTTGAGGGTTACTATTTCAAACAGCAAAAGGACGGAAAAACCGTCGCCGTGATCCCGGGCCAGGCAAACGACTCGGCGTTCGTGATGGTCATTACAAACGACAAGTCCTATCATTTCGAGTTTCCCGAAATGAAAAAAGACACTGGCCTCACGGTAGGACCCTGTCATTTTGACCACAGTGGTCTACATTTGGACTTGCCCGGTCTGCGTGGGGATATCCGTTTTGGCGAGCTCACGCCGCTGCACTCGGACATTATGGGCCCGTTTCGTTTTTTTCCGATGCAGTGCCGCCACGGTGTCATAAGTATGCGCCATACGCTCTCCGGTGCGCTCACCGTCGAGGGAGAAACGCTGGATTTCACAGGCGGCCTCGGCTATATCGAAAAAGACAGTGGGCGCTCGTTTCCAAGCAAGTATCTTTGGCTGCAGTGCAACGACTTTCCGGTGCCTTGCAGCGTGATGGCCAGTGTGGCGACAATCCCGTTTGCAGGACTCCATTTCCAGGGTTGTATCTGCGCGGTGGTTTATAAGGGACGGGAATACCGACTGGCAACTTACCGCGGCGTACATGTCCGGCATCTTTCGCCCGACCGTCTGGTGCTTCAGCAGGGAAAGCTTCGGTTAGAAGCTGACATCACCGCAGCGGACAGTCCCGCCCACCCGCTGCGCGCCCCGCAACAAGGGCGCATGAGCGCGACCATCCACGAGAGCAATGGCACACGCGCGCGCATCCGGTTTTACGAAGGCGGCAAAGAGGTCTTTGACTTTACAAGCGACAACGCCAGCTTTGAATGTGCCACCTTATCCGACACCATCCGGCATTGACCGGGTGGTGTTTTGTCGTTGACTTATCTAATGCCGTGCCATAAAATGGGCGTGTAACCGGGTTGATATCCAGACAGAATCGTGGTGTGTACAAATGAAAAAAGCCGCCGTGATCTTGGGAAGCGCCCTTCTCTTGCTGGCCATTGGTCAAACGATCTTTGTTTCCTACCTGATGTCTACCAGTCCCCAGCCGGGTACCTCCGACCAATTGCGCAACATAAACATCCCACTCACGCGCGCGCACAACTGGCGGCGTGTGGTAGACACGCCCGTCATACCCGAAGAGACCATGCAGTACATAGACGGCTCGACGGCCACCATACCCATCACCGCCGAACTGCTGCGCCAGTTTTACGGGTATTCGGATGACGCGGTGGCGCAGAGTCCATACGTCCATCATTCCACCACACACACTGCTTATTACAATTTGGTTTTTACCGGTATTGCGCGGCGAAAGGCACAAGAAATGGGGGTTGATCCCGAAATCACCTCTTCGAGCCGCCTCGCCGACCTCATATTTGTCACGCCGCCCTCTGAGGAAGAGTTGGCCTTGGCAAGCGACCAGGGCGTGACGCTAAGTCTGACCCCGATTGCCCTGGACGGCTTTGTGTTCATCACCCACCGGGACAATCCCATTGACAGCCTGACTGTGGAGCAAATCCAGGGCATTTACAGCGGTCGGATTACAAACTGGCGTGAGCTGGGCGGAGACGACGTACCCATCCGAGCTTTTCAGCGTGAGGCAAACTCCGGCAGTCAGACGGCGATGGAACAACTTGTGATGAGCGGCCTGCCGATGGTCACACCGCCGGAGGTGCTCTCGCTTTCGGAGATGGGGGAACTGATTGACGCCGTCGCCGAATACGACAACGCGCCGGATAGCCTCGGGTACACCTACCGCTACTACATCGACAACCTGTATAGAAACGAAAATATAAAAGTGCTCAAAATCAATGGTACGTCACCCGACGACGTGTCCATCCGCAGCGGCGCGTATCCGTTTACGACGAGTTACTACGCGGTTTTACGCACCGACGAACCGGAGGGCTCACCGGCCAGGACGTTGCGGGACTTTTTACTGACCGAAACAGGCCAGCGGGTTGTGGAGATGGCCGGATACATAGGGGCGGTGAAGTAAGATGCGTAAAGAAACATGGCGTCATTTGATTCTGGTCATTGTAAGCGGGGAAGCCCTGCTTGGGTACCTGCTCATTTTGGCAACCAATGCGGCGTACTGGCTCTCGGACACCACACACTATTTACACTATGGATGGCCGTTTTTCTTCCCCGCCGTGTTTGGTGCGCTGGGTCTTTTGATTCTTTTGAGTATTCTTTACCAATGGGCTTTTCAAACCCTCATGACACTGCTGCGGTTCGGTGTAGCGGTTCTATCTTTTTTGCTGATTGTGGCTGTTGTAAATGCCTTTCGATATGACGTTTTCTACGTTGCGCTCTCAATAATCCTACTTTTGTTGGGAGCATTGGTTCCCGTCGTACTGTATCACAAGTGTTTTAAGTGTATTGATGAGACTTCAAATCAAGAAGCGGACAAGGAGTAACCTCCTAATACTAAGCGGGCACACGGATGGCCTTGAAACAAATAAACAAAACTACAGCGTTTGTTCCTTGACTTTTTTATCTAAAGGGCATAATATCGAAACAAGGATTTGGGCGCATTTTCCAGCCGATGCGACGTCACCGGGTGGCAATGCGCAATTTGTTAGGAGGCTTACCTATGAGAAGCAGCTTACGGCGCTCCGTTTCCCTCCTGCTCATTTTGACCATGGTCTGTGGCCTGATGTTCACCTTCCAGATCGGCACGACGGCCAGCGCGTTCACCTCCCCGGCCACCTCCGTCGGTGGCGACGGCAAGATCCGCATCGGCGTCGTGTCCGACACGCACATCGGCTACAACAACGGCACCGCGAAGACGAACACGATGTATACGCGCCTGAAGGCCGAAGTCGGCGGCGCGGACAAGCTCGACGGCGTCTTCATCTGCGGCGACATGATCAACTACGGCTCCGACGCGGAGTACGTCGAACTCAAAAACACCATAGCCAACAATGGTATGACCGACAAGACCATCCTGATCATGGGAAACCATGAGTACAACACCCCCGGTGGCTGGGATCGCTTTGCCGCCCAAACCGGCCAGCAGCAAAACCAAGTCAACATCATCGACGGCTATTATTTCATCTCCATCAGCATGAACGCCAACTCTTACGGCAGCGGCTACAGCCAGTCCCTGCCGTGGGTGCGTGAACAGCTCAGCGCCGCCGCCGAGGCCAGCCCCGGCAAGCCGATTTTCGTCTTTATGCACGTCGGCCCGTCCAACACCGTCTATGGCACAGCTCCGATCCCGGGCTATGGCAACCTCGGCTGGGCTACGAGCGAACTCTTGAGCACGTTTAACAACTACCCGCAGCTTGTCGTCTTCGCGGGCGACTCCCACTATACGATTTCCGATGAACGCTCGATCCATCAGGGCAACTTCACGACACTGAACACAGGCGCCGTATCCTATGTGGATTTTGAAAGCGGCCACACGGAGAGTATACATCCCGAAGGATACCTCCTGGAAAGTATGGGTTACCTTGTCACCATCGACGAGGCCACCGATATCATCAACGTAAAGCGCCTCGACTTTTACCGCAACGACTACGCCGGGGTGGACTGGAACTTCAAGGCGCAAAAAGACCAGTTTATCTATACAAACGCGCGCACCGGAACGGCTCCGACGTACACCGTGAAACCCACGGTGCAGAACATCGAGAACAACGCCGCCACGGTCTCCATCACCCAGGCCACCGCTCCGGTGACCACAAACGTCCACCACTACAAAGTCGAGTACATCGACGTCTCCAAAGGTACTGTCCGGCGCGCTGAGACCTTCTTTTCGGGCTATTACAAAGGCATCGGTATGCCAAACCCCCTCACCTGGCGTACCGCGGGCCTTGCGGCGGGCACACAGTATATCGCGCGCGTAACGGCCTATGACTCGTTTGGCAACGCCTCCGCGTCGCTTTCGAGCGATCCCTTTACGACCACCGGCAGTTGGGCGGAGCCCACGGTGCCCGCTCCGAAAGCCGATTTGTTTGACGTTGTCTTCTTGCCGGGCTCGACAGCCAAAGACATCAGTGTCCGGAACAGCACCATCACGTCCGGGTCAAACGGCAATCCCCCAACGAAATATGACGCCACGCTCAAACAGTACATAAGCTCCTACAACGGCAGCGGCAACACCCACTACCGCATCGACTACGCGGGCGACACCAGCTTTAAGTCCAAGCTCGTCAGCGAGTTCACCTTAGAAGCTTACGCGCGCATTGGGAACACTGGCAATATCGACGTGGTAAGTTCCCAGGAACAAGGGGGTCTTGGCATTGAGCGTGAGGGTGGCACAAATGGCCGCGTGCAGCTTTGGGCGCGGCTGAGCGGTGGATACAAGCAGGTGGGCTCTTTTGTGTCGAACACGACCGACTATGTCCACTACCTCTACACCTATGACGGCCACTCCGTCAAAGCCTATGTCAACGGCGAGTTTGAAGCCGAGATGGTGATCTCCACCACAAGCAAGGTGCCGCTGACGCTGTCCTCTGACGAGCGGGCCCACTGGTTTGCCATCGGCGGCGACGCGGGCCCAACAGCCACCGCGCAATATCCGTTTACCGGTGACATCGTCCGGACACGACTGTACAGCAAGGCCGTCTCAGAAGACGAGGCCTATGTCCTAAACAAACAGTTTGTGACACGCAAAACCTTGACGCAAGTTGCCGCGCTGAACACTTGCCTGACGGACACGCTCGTAAACCTGCCCACCGACGCGCTCATTTCCCGTGAGAAGGCCGACGCGCTTTTGACCGAAGGCTGGGCGCTGATGAACAACCTCGGCACCACCGACGCACAAATCACCGCCTTCCTTGCCAAGGTTGCAAAGGCGATGGAAGGTGAGGAGATACTGCCGCAGGCCGACCTGTTTGACGTCGTCTTTATGCCGGGATCAAACGGAACCAATGGAAACGCCCGGGACGTAAGCGTCCGGAACAGCACCATCACGTCCGGCTCAAACGGCAACCCGCCAACGAAATATGACTCCAACCTCAAGCAGTACATCAGTGCTTACAACGGTAGCGGCAGCACGCACTATCGCATCAACTACGCGGGCGACAACGACTTCAAAGCCAAAATCGTGAGTGAATTTACCCTGGAAGCATACGCGCGCATCGGCAATACAAATAACACCGACGTCGTGAGTTCGCAGGAACAGGGCGGCTTCGGCATTGAGCGCCAAAACGGTGTCAATGGTAAGGTGCAGCTCTGGGCGCATCTGAACGGCGCGTATAAGCAAGTGGGTAGTTTCGTATCAAACACAACCGATTTTGTCCACTACCTTTACACCTACGATGGTTACACCGTCAAGG
>CAYWWF010000162.1:0-5170 GCA_964461745.1 uncultured Oscillospiraceae bacterium
ATGTCATAGACACCCGGCGTGAGCGTCTTGCCACCCCAGAGACCGCTGACCGAGTCTGTGAGCGTCACCGTAGCGCGCGCCGTGTCAGTTGCGGTGTCGTAGGTGACTTGGGACGGGTTGGTTTCAATCAAACGCTGGATATCGCTGCCTGTAAGCGCACGTCCACCGATGGCCTCACCCTGCTTCCAGTAGCGGCCATAAAACGGGATGCCCATCATGATTTTGTCAGGGGTTGTATATCGCAAGGCGTACTGGATGGACTTCTCAATAAACGGATAGCTGGCCACGGGGCCCGGCGCACTGCCCGTGTAAGACTCGTCGTAGGTCATAATAAAAATATAGTCGACAATGGGGGCCAGCGCGGTGTAGTCATAGGCGCCTTGCCACCCGGTCGTCCAGCCGTAGGGATTGGCGGCGACGGCGGCGGACAGGACTTTGTCAGGGCCCAGCTCCGCGCGCAGCAGACGCATGAAATCGGTGAAGTCATTTTTGTCCACTTCGGTGATGTTTTGCAGATCGATGTCTATGCCGTCGTATCCGTATTTCTCCACCTCGGCGGCCAAAGCCTGCGCCAAGGCCGCGCGTTTGGCTAGTCCCGCGCGTCCGCTGGCTCGATCAAAGTTGTTGTTGAGCGAGGGAATGACCTTGATGCCTTGATCCTGTAAGGTTTTCACAAGAACCGGGTCAGGCGTTTGCATTGTGATGAGATCCCCCTGCGGACTCAGCGTATAATACACCGGAGACACCGACGTAAGACTTCCGTTGGTGCGCGCGACATTGCGCAGGTAAGTCGCCGTGCTTCCGTTGAAGAGATAGCTGAGACTCTCGCGCGGGGTATACTGCGCCCGGGCGGTTGTTGAAAACAGCGCCAGAGTGAGCAGTAAAAGTATGGCAGACATTATTTTTCGCATAAAAAAACCTCCCAAACCCTTACCGGTCGTCGGTAGACATTTGAAAGTAGTTTTTTACGAGGGATAAAAAGTATTCCCACAGTCGGAATAAAGTTTGATATGTAGCGAAGTGCCGTCATGGCAGTAAAATGAATTCATTCTTTGGGTCTCCCCGCCTGAGGCGTGGGGACGCAAAGAAAGCTCACGTTTTAGCTATCGGAGTATTATCAACATAACAACGGTCTGACCGGTTTCCCGGGCAGACCGTTCAGACTGTCAAAAAAGCCTCGCAGAGTTATCCGCCTTTGGTGGAAAATAAAGTTTCATTTTTTCCGGGGACATGTGCGTCACGAAAACTCCATAACTCATCGATTTTCCTCAGAAAATCGATGTTTCCGGCCCCCAGGCCGGTTCCAAATTTGTCAAAGAATCCAGCGTAGTGATTCTTTGACAACCTGAACGTCTGTCCGTTTCTTTCCGGACAGACCGTTTTATTACATCAAAAGCGCTTACACCTACGCCTCCAGATCTGCGTTGGCAAAGCCGGCCACACCGTCCTCGCCGACAGAGGCCACAATCTGATCTTCGGCTTGCGGATCCACGGGATCCATGGAATCCGACGGCTCCAACAGCGCGCGAATGGACAGGGAGATTTTCTTGCGCTCGGTGTCGATGGCGGTGATCTTCGCGTCTACGTTCTGATTCAGCGTCAGCACTTCGCTGGGCTTGCCGATGCGGTGATCGGCGATCTGCGCGATGTGAATCAAGCCGTCCACACCAGGCATAACCTCGGCAAACGCGCCGAAGGGCATAAAGGAGACGATGCGCACATTGGCCACGTCACCAACCTGATACTTGTCCAAAAACAGATTCCAAGGGTTTTTCTTTTGATCTTTGTGCCCCAGAGAGATTTTTTTCTTTTCCTTGTCAAAGCCCAGAACGTAGACCTTGATCTGATCGCCCACCTTCAACAGCTCGGAGGGATGGGCCAGACGACTCCAGCTCAGCTCGGAGATATGCACCATACCGTCCACACCACCGAGGTCGACAAACGCGCCGAAAGAGGTGAGGGACTTGACGACACCGTCGTAAACCTTGCCGATTTCGATGGTCTGCCAAATCTCATCGGCCTTACCACGGCGGTCTTCCATCTGCACCACACGGATGGAACCCACAACGCGGCGACGCGCGCGGTTGACTTCCGTGATGCGCAGTTTAACTTTCTTTTTGATCAGCGAAGACATTGGTGCGTCTTTCGGAAGACCCGTCTGTGAAGCCGGGACAAACACGCGCACGCCTTTTACAGAGACAACAACGCCGCCTTTGTTTTCCTCTTTGACCACACCGAACAGTGCCTCGCGGCTTTCGCAAGCCACCTCAATGTCGTCCCAGCCTTTGACGGCGTCCAGACGCTTTTTGGAAAGCATCGCAGTGCCCTCCACGTCATTGACGCGCACAGCATATGCCTCAATTTCGTCGCCCACATGTACGAGATCCTCGACTTTGGCGTCGGGGTCATCGGTGAGCTCGGTCAGAGGGATGTAACCTGCGTGTTTTGTGCCCATGTCGACATGCACTTCGGTGGCTGTGATGGCCGTGATCACACCGACAACCTTGTCACCCGTATTTAAAGTTTTGAAAGACTTTTCCAACAATGCGGCAAATGATTCATCGTCGTCCGCATCCCCTGTGCTCATGGTAGGGGCGGTAGAGACCGGTGCCGAAGCTAAGTTCGCTTTGTTTTTCTCTGTGAGTTCATTTACTCTTACTTCATCAGACATTGTGCGTATAACCTCCTCGATGATCCATGGGGGCGTTGAGGCACCGGCGGTAAGGCCAACCACAGTTTTCCCGACCGTCCATCCGGTGGGATAGTCCTGCGCGCTCTGTAAAAACAGAACCGGTCGTCCATACCGCTGACAGATCTGCGTCAGCTTTTGTGCATTTGAGCTGTGGGCATCCCCAACCACTACGACCGCATCACAGTCAGAAGCCAAACATTCCGCTTCTTTTTGACGCTGATCCGTAGCTCCACATATTGTATCAATAATTTTTATATTTGTACACATTTTTTTTGCCCAAACGACACATTTTTCCCAAATCCTACGTGCCGCAGTGGTTTGAGCTACCAGAAGCAGCGGTGCATCAGGATTTCGGGCGGTGTCAAGCCAGGACTTCAAGGCAAGGTCATCCGCGACGACGACCGGATGGCGGCACCAACCCGCCGTCCCCTCGACCTCCGGGTGCGATTCGTCACCAAAAATGATGACTTGGCGGCCCTGGTTTTCCTCCTCGCGGACGAGCTTATGGATACGCGCGACATAGGGACAGGTGGCGTCCACGATCGTATGTCCTGTTTGCTTAAGCGTCTGCATAACCGACTCGGAAACGCCGTGCGAGCGAACGATGACCACCGAGTTAGGCGCAATGTCCCTGGGGGACGCCACAGGTGGGATACCCCAAGAGGTGATTTCTTCCACCACACAGCGGTTGTGGATCAGCGGGCCTAGCGTCACGGCGGCTTGCCCGCGCGCGGCGGTTTGTCGGGCAAGTTCCACGGCTCGGGAGACGCCGTAGCAAAACCCCGCCGATGGGGAAACCAAAATCCGTCCGCCGCAGAGGGACTGGAAAACACTCTTATCCATGCGTGATGGGGGAAGGTTCGGGCCGCAAACTATAGATTCGACGCATGAGATCGGTCGCAAGTTCCCTACTTTCTTCGGGTGTCGGTCGCCGGGACAGGGTAGCCGGATGGAAGCTCTGTCCGATCACCAAGGACACCTTGGAAAACAAGCGTTTGCGTCCCGGTCTGACGTAGATGGGCAAAATCGGCGACTGAGTGCGCTGGGACAACATGATCGCGCCGGCTTTGGCCTGAATCTCCGTGTCGACATCCACGCGTGTGCCCTCAGGGAAAATCATGATCTTTCGTCCGCTTTTGAGCAGGCTCATCGCGTGTTTGATCGACTTTATGTCGGAGTTTCCACGGTCTACAGCAAATACACCAAGTTTTTTAAATAAAAATCCCAAAACGGGCGTTTTTAGCAATTCAATTTTCGCCATAAAAAACGGCTGGTTCTTTCGCGTCAGCGCAATGGCGACAAACACAGGATCAGATGATGATGTATGGTCCGCACAAACAACACAGGGACCTTTGGGGATGTTTTCGCGTCCCTGCACACGGACGCGAAACAGTAGGCGATAGACAGAGGTTACAAGCGCGTAGGCAATTTGATAGAACATATGGACAATGACTCCTATTCAGGTGACAGCGTTTGGGGTTCAGGCAAAGAAAGCCGAGAACGGATGGTGTCGAGCAAGATCCGCAAGCTCAGCGCCCAAGCGTTGCCCGTCGTATTCACAATCAGCGCGTCCTCAGCCGGACGCAACGGGGCCAGCGCGCGCCGACTGTCGTTTTCATCGCGGGAAAGTACGTCGCGGTATACGTCTTCGAAAGAGACGTCCTGGCCGCGCTCCATGAGCTCGTCATATCGCCGACGCGCCCGACACTCGGTATCGGCCGTGAGAAAAATCTTTACGTTGGCATCGGGCAGTACCACGGTTCCAATGTCACGCCCGTCCATAATGACGTTATGATGGAGCGTGAAATCCCGCTGTTTTTGAAGCAAAAACGCACGCACCACAGGCAAAGCGGACAGATCGGACGCCAATTTGGAAATCTCATGCGCCCGGATGGCCTCCGATACGTCCTCGCCCTGCAGCAGCACCTTCGGCACGCCGTCCTCACGGGCAAGATCGACCACGGTACGAGCAAGCAAAGCCTCCACCGCGACCTCGTCATCGGGTGTAATACCGGCCCGTTGCGCGGCCAAGGCCAGCGCTCGGTAAAGCGCACCGGTGTCTACATACAAAAAACCAAGTTCTTCTGCGATGCGGCGCGCCAGGGTGCTTTTGCCCGCGCCCGAAGGGCCGTCTATGGCCACACTGTAGTACATGGGCCTTCCCTCCCCCGCTTCTGTGTCTTACCCATGCGGTATCCCATACTTATTCGGGGGGACGCCGATGGGGTGCGTGTACGCCTTATATCACGCGGTGGCCGAGTCCAATGGCCACTTCATTGAGGTGCAACAGTCCGATGCCAAAGTAGATGGATACACTGACATGGTCGCCACAGCGGGCGATGGCGATTTTACCGCCGACATTGAGGCCGATGGCCTTATTGATAATCTGTGAAAGCGCTTCACGCGCGGCACCCGCCACCGCACCCTCCTCTTGGTGGGAGTCGGCGATGACGCCTTCGCGCCGCGCAGAGACGATGG
>CAYWWF010000163.1:0-5166 GCA_964461745.1 uncultured Oscillospiraceae bacterium
ACGGTGCTTCGCCGAAAACAACTGCGCGCGGCCCAAATAGTCCTGAATCAGGGCGAATTCGGCCTCGGTGAGCGGATAGCGCACAGCGCCGACAGGGCGAGCTGTGGGCTGGAAGCTTTGCCGAAGAGCCAGCAGATCCGTTTTGCTTCCGCGCGGCACCTGCACGACCACGCAGCCTGTGATGATGTCGCCGAGCCGCCGATCGCGGCGGTCGATGAACATGATGGTCAGGCCGAGCGCGTAGAACAAAGGCATGAAGTCCAGCAGGCGGAACAGATTGCGCCCGAGTGCACCGAGAAAGCTAAGCGGACGGCCATCTTCGTGTACAACGCGCAAGCCGACGATGAGCTTGCCGGGGGTGCGCCCTTTGAGCAGACCTTCAAAGACGATGAAGTAGACAAAGAAAATGACAAACGCGGCTACGATCAAAAAGGCCTCGTACCATGAGGACATTAGCAGCGTGCCCCACATCGGCACCGTCAGGATCAAAAAGAGAACCACTTGAAACAAAAGATCCAAAAACACGGCAAAAAACCGCGAGCCGATGCCCGCCAGTTCATAGCCCAGCACGACTTGTTGGGACGTTTCGACTTGCAGTCGGGTGTTGTACATCTCATCACCCCACAAAAATTTGTTTGGAAACTTGGGAATATTCTACGCCTATCCTCGCCGTAGGTGGGGATAAGAATCATACATTCTATTTATAAAGGGAGAGACACCATGCGCCAGGAACGGTTTGTACAGGCCCACGCGCAGGAGTGGCAGGAGCTTGAGACCCTGACCCGCCAAAACCTCACCGACATCACGCAGGTGTCGCGGTTTTACCGCTGCTACCAGGACGCGGCGCGTCACCTCTCCTACGCCCAAACGCACTTTCCGGCATCAAGTGTCTGCACCTATCTCAATACCTTGCTCACCACCGCGCACCACAAGCTCTCTCCAGGGGATGGGCGCCGCCGTGGCGGGCCGGGGCGGTTTTTCTTTACGACCTTGCCGCAAAAGGTTTGGGCGAATAAGTATCCTTTGCTGCTGGCGTTTGGCGTGTTTTTCGCGGGCTTCCTCTACGCCTATCTGTTTACGCATTTCCAGCCGTCTTCAGCCGGAAACTTTCTGCCGCAAGAGTTCCTTGGTGCAGGGGAAGGCGGGGGTCAGGCAGTTTGGGACGCCCCTGTCATGTCGTCGCAGATTTTGGTCAACAACGTGATGGTTTCCATCACAGCCTTTGCCTATGGCATTACGCTGGGGCTCGGCACGGTGTACGTGCTCTGGAGCAATGGCCTTATGCTCGGGAGCCTGGCCGCGTTGTATGTGGATCGGGGGCTTGGCGCGTATTTCTGGTCGCTGATTTTGCCGCACGGTGTGATTGAGTTGTTCGCCATCTTCCTATCGGGGGCCGCGGGACTCTGCATGGCCCGCGCGTTGCTGCGACCCGGAAGGCTTCGGCGCGGCGACGCGCTCAAACTAAACCTAAAAAGCGCGTTGCACAACATGTTGCTTGTCGCTCTGTTGCTCACACTGGCCGCCGTCATCGAGGGCTTCTTCACCCCGTCCGAGGTTTCTGTTTCGGGAAAGCTCATCTTCGCCGGGGTTACCGGGCTCTTGTTGCTGTGCTATCTGTTGCTCGGCGCGCGCCGTATCGCCCCGGTGGAAGGCGAAATGTGGCCGGACAGCTCTACAGCTTACGCTTCATCAAAAGATACTGCTTGACCAGCAAGGGTAAAATACGTCCAGGTTCAGACACCACACACGAAGCGCCCGCCCGCCGGAACACGGTGGCGGCGCTTTTTTGTGTCTCCATTCGGTAGGAAGCGGCGCCTTTGCCGTACAGCAGGCGTGTGTCCTTCGTGTCTTCCATGAGCAGACTCTTCATCGAAGGATCCGTGAGCGAGGCCGCCATGACCGCGTACCGGGCCGAGATCGGTGTAAGGCCTCGGACGGCACGCCGGGCCGCGTCGGCGTCCTCAAAGAATGAAACAAGGAAAAATAGGCCGCGACGGCGGCGATGGGACAGCAAAAACGTCGTCAAGGCTTCATAATCACTGTCCTGCCGAGAAGCCGAGCATCGATAGAGCGCCGCGAGCAAGGCCGCCATATGGGTCTCCCCGCGATCCGGCGGGACCCACTGCCGCACCTGGGCGTCAAAGAGGATCAGGCCGACGCGGTCACCCGAGGAAAGAGCCACCTGCATCAACGCCGCGGCGGTCTCAAGCGCGCGGTCGAGCCGGGTGACGTTACCCATCGGCGCGCCCATCCAACGGCCGAGGTCGATGGCCAAAATCACGTCGCGGTTGCGTTCGACCTCATAGACGTTGGTCATCGGTTTGCTGAGTCGCGCGGTGGTCATCCAGTTGATGCGCCGCGTGTCGTCATCGGGGACGTATTCACGGATGTTGACGAAATCCGAGCCGTCGCCGAGAATCTTTTGCAAAGAGGTTTCTTCACGCGTGAGCTGTCGACGCTGGGCGAGCATTCGATAGCGGCGCATCGCGGTGAGATCCGGATGGACGGGTGCGTCGAGTGGGCAGGGCAGCGCAAAGCGACGTATGGCAAATCCCATGGGGCCTGTTACGGCAAAATGAACCGGCCCAAAAGAGAATTGTCCACGCTCTGTGGGGGAGACCGCATAGCTCGTCTCCCAGGCTTCACCGGGCGGGCAGAACGCCGTGACCGCGCGATCGGACGGGGAAAACAGCGCGGGTGCCGTGTCGCAGAGGGTGACACGAGGTGTGTAGCGCGCACTGTGACGCAGGCGCAATGTGATTGTGCCCATGCGGCGTAGTTCAAATGGGGCGTCGGCTGTGCGCTCGACGAAAAAGCGGTTTTTTTTCGGTGCGCGTAAAAAATCGGCGACAAACAAGCCGACAAGCGCTGCGGTGTAGACGAGAAAAGGAGGCCAAGTTGAGCCCAGTAGGCCGCCCAGCACAACCAGGCAGGGGGAGAAAAGCAACAAAAGCGCCATGCGCCGGGTGAAACCCAACAGAGCCACCTCCTTTAAAAAACTATTACTGTCCCCCGCCGTCGGGGAGATAGCACATATTATCTACCTAGGCACGTGGACGCCTGCGAGGATCTGCGTCATCAGGGCGTCGGGGGTGAGGCCCTCCATTTCGGCGTCGGCGGTGAGCATCAACCGATGGCGCAACACGGGGTGCGCTAGATCGTGAATGTCCTCGGGGATGCAGTAATCCCGACCACTGAGCAAGGCTTGCGTTTTAGCGGCGGTCAGCAGCGAAAGCGACGCACGCGGCGAGGCACCGAGCAACAGTTGATGGGCACGGCGGGTTGCCTCGACAATGTCCAAGATGTACGCAAACAGGCGGTCGTCAAAGCGTACAGCGGCGACTTCCCGGCGGCATTCCAGAATGTCTGCTACGCTGACAACCGGGGTCAGCCGCGCCCCGTCGGCGTGGCGCACGCGCATACCGGCAGAGGCGTCACGCAGCAGGGTTTCTTCTTCCCCGCGCAATGGATAGGGCACGATCAGCTTCATCATAAAGCGGTCGAGCTGGGCTTCGGGCAGCGGATAGGTGCCCTCATACTCGACGGGGTTTTGTGTGGCGCAGACCATAAACGGCTCGGGGAGTGTATAGTTCTCCCCATCGATGGTGATCTGGCCCTCTTCCATGGCCTCAAGCAGCGCCGACTGGGTCTTTGGCGGGGTGCGGTTGATTTCATCGGCGAGCAGGAACTGCGTAAACAACGGGCCACGTTTGAGGTGAAAGCTGTGGGTTGTCAGGTCAAACACGTTGGCGCCGATGAGGTCGGAGGGCAGCATGTCGGGCGTGAACTGCACACGCTTAAACGGCGCGTCTACACAGCGCGCCAAAGCTTTGACAGCCAAGGTTTTGCCGAGACCCGGAACGCCCTCGATCAGCACATGGCCGCCTGAAAACAGGCAGAGCAACAGGTGATGAAAAAACTCATCCTGCCCGAAAAAAACACGACTGGCCATAGCTTTGATTTTTCCGGCCACCTCATTGGTTTTGGTCATAATGGTGATCCCTCCAATTTTAGTTTCTCTAAAAACTGCGGTTTTTAGAGAAAGGGGAATAATGATGTCGTGAAGGCGAAGTGAATCCGCCTTCACGACGATTCAATTGCGAAGGGAGATTGCCTTAACTTTATCCTCTTCCGTCGCGCCATAGCGCGTCGGCGCGCCGCATCAGCGGCAAATACGAGCGCATGTTGGCATCGTCCGACGCGTGTAAGGCTTCAAAGAGAGGCATCCATTCGGGGTCATCCCGACCGGTTTGCGCGCAGACGGTTCGATAATAGAGCAGGGCGGCATCCGCCGGGAGATCGGCCTTCTCCATGAGCCTGGACAGTGCCCAAACTTCTTCCATCTCAGCTTTTTTTTGAAAAAGTTCCACGGGTTTCCGGCGAGGGCCGACGGGTTGACGCCAAAACAGCAGACACAAGAGCCCCACAAGCAAAAGCATCTGACCCGCAGATGTCAGCCACGGGGGCAACAGCGACAAAGCGGTCGCCTGTTCCGAATAAGAAGCGTTAAAGTTGCGTCCATATTCGTCAAACCAGATGGTTTGATCCCGGTAAGACCAGAGGCTATGAAGCAGCCGAACCGCGTCCGAGGGGTCTTGACGCAAATATTCATTGGTGAACTGATACGGATTTTCAATGACCAGATACAGATTCCCGGCGTTTTCAAAGTCCAGAATTTCTTCGGGGGTTTCGGGGGCCAGATGGGTTTTGCCGAAGACCAGGACGACACCGTTCGGGATTTCCTCCATCGGCCCGTCCTTGCGCGTGACATGGAAACCCGACTCCTCCAGAAGCAGGTAAAAAGCGCGGGTGCCGTAAGCGCCGCTTGAGCGTGAGTCAAAGGGCACATTGTCGGTGCGCCGATCTTGGGTCAGCCACAGAGCGGCTGTGAGCACGATTAGGCCCAATAGGATAAGAATCCAGCGGTCGGTCTTTTTCATAGGCGCATACCTTCAAACAAGGTCGTTTTCCAGGTGTTATAGTCCTCAAGCGCCGCCGTCTCACCGCCGTAACGCCAGCCGTTGAAACGACCAAAAAACGGTTCAAGGCGGGGCAGATCCGCGTAACGTGCGCGGCGCAATTCCCGCAGATATTGGCTGTTGGTGCATCCCTCACGCAAAACAAGAACTTGTTTTTCCTCGAGGGTTTTGAGCAGCGCCATGAACA
>CAYWWF010000164.1:0-5166 GCA_964461745.1 uncultured Oscillospiraceae bacterium
AACAAGAGATTTAAAAAGCATTTATCTATAATCACGAGATACATTTAGTATAGATGAGATAATTTGCTATAAATAAAAAATATAGCTAATTACGGCCAAATTTCAGGATTGCAGATCACGCCTCTAAACAGTATGATGAGAGAGCTTAGCACTCATAGCATTCGAGTGCTAAGCTCTCTCCACGTTTATACCCAAATATCATAAAGGAGGTACCCGATTTATGACGTTGAAACCGCTGGCCGATCGCGTCATTCTGAAGATGATGGAGTCGGAGGAAACCACAAAGAGCGGCATCATTTTAGCCGGAAGTGCGAAGGAAAAGCCCCAAGTGGCCGAAATCCTCAGCGTGGGCCCGGGCGGTCTGGTAGACGGCAAAGAAGTCACCATGTATGTGAAGCCCGGCGACAAGGTCATCACAAGCCGGTATTCCGGCACCGAGGTAAAACTCGACGGCGTGGAATATGTTGTCGTGCGTCAAAGCGACATTTTGGCTGTAGTGGAATAGGAGGAGAAGGAAATGGCAAAACAGATTCTGTTTGGCGAAGACGCCCGCCACGCGCTGGAGCGCGGCGTAAACCAACTGGCCGACACCGTGAAAGTGACCATGGGCCCGAAGGGCCGCAATGTGGTGCTCGACAAAAAGTATGGCTCTCCGCTGATCACCAACGACGGTGTGACCATTGCCAAGGAAATCGAACTCGACGATCCGTTTGAAAATATGGGTGCCCAGCTTGTCAAAGAAGTCGCCACAAAGACCAACGACGTCGCCGGTGACGGTACCACCACTGCGACCCTGCTGGCCCAAGCCATGATCCGTGAAGGCATGAAGAACGTCGCCGCGGGCGCCAACCCCATGGTCATGAAGCGCGGCATCGCCGCCGCCGTGGACGCCGCCGTGCAGTCTATTGCCGCGCAGTCCCATGCTGTCGGTGGCAGCGAAGACATTGCGCGTGTCGGCACGATCTCTTCCTCCGACGAAGTCATCGGTCGTCTGATCGCCGAAGCCATGGACAAAGTCACCTCCGACGGCGTCATCACCGTCGAGGAGTCCAAGACCAATGAGACCTATTCCGAGGTCGTCGAAGGGATGCAGTTCGACCGTGGTTATGTGTCCCATTACATGATCACCGACGCCGACAAAATGGAAGCGGTCATCGACGACGCGCTGATCCTCATCACCGACAAGAAGCTGTCGAATGTCCAGGACATCCTGCCACTGCTCGAGCAGGTCATGAAAGTCGGCCGGAAACTTGTCATCATCGCGGAAGACGTCGAGGGCGAAGCGCTTGCGACCTTGCTGCTCAACAAACTGCGCGGCGTGTTTGTCAGCGTCTGTGTCAAAGCCCCCGGCTTTGGCGACCGC
The DNA here is from genome assembly GCA_964461745.1 of uncultured Oscillospiraceae bacterium. Classification (GTDB taxonomy): domain Bacteria; phylum Bacillota; class Clostridia; order Oscillospirales; family UBA929; genus JAVBPF01. The sequence continues at coordinate 1,364 of CAYWWF010000164.1, forward strand.
CGCAAAGAGATGCTCAAAGACATCGCGGTGCTCACCGGCGGCGAGGTCATCTCCGACGAACTCGGCATGGATCTGAAAGAAGCCACGATTGCCCAGCTCGGCCGCGCGCGCCAGGTGCGTGTCCAGAAGGAAAACACGATCATCGTCGAAGGCGAAGGCTCCCAGGACGACATCCGTGGCCGCATCGCGCAGATCCGCGCGCAGATTGAGACCACGACTTCCGAGTTTGACCGTGAGAAACTGCAAGAGCGTCTCGCGAAGCTCTCGGGCGGTGTTGCCGTGATCAAAGTCGGCGCGGCCACCGAGACGGAAATGAAAGAAAAGAAACTGCGCATTGAAGACGCGCTCAACGCGACCCGCGCGGCGGTCGAAGAGGGCATCGTTCCGGGCGGCGGTACTGTGTATGTCAACGCCATCCCCGTCGTGGAAAAACTGATCGGCTCCGTCGAAGGCGACGAGAAGACCGGTGTGCAGATTGTCATGCGCGCGCTGGCTGAACCTGTCCGTCAAATCGCGATCAACGCCGGTTTGGAAGGCTCCGTTGTGCTTGAAAAGGTTCGCAAGTCCCGCAAGCCCGGCTGGGGCTTCGACGCGGCCCGCGAAGTCTATGTGGACATGGTCTCCGCCGGTATCGTCGATCCCGCGAAGGTCACGCGCTCCGCGCTCCAGAACGCGGCGTCCATCGCCTCCCTTGTGCTCACGACCGAAAGTCTCGTGACCGACAAGAAGGAACCCGCCGCGGCGGCCCCGATGGCCCCCGGCATGGGCGGCGGCATGGATATGTATTAATAGAGATTCATTTAGAAGGGGGACGGCTTGGGCCGTCCCCCGTTTGGCTGTCATAGAATTGTTTTCACGTCGGCGTCCGACTTCAATTTTTCTGAAATCCCCTTGAAAGATGACCCTGGCTCGTGTATACTCTAAGAAACCGGTCTTTTCCAAATGACCGGCTTGTTTTGGTGACACCGGAGGTGAAACAACCATGCCTATGCGCATGTCGAATCTGTTTCTCCGCAACTTTGACGAGTCGTATCTGCGAACGCTGGGCCCCGAGCGTTGGGGCGCCAACTTTAGATTGCTCAGCCTGTTTATGGTGGTTTTATCCCTGGTGTTTTCTTGTTTGCACATTTTGCCGGGGCGTCATATGGAAACACTCCTGTGGTTGAGTTTCGGCGCGCTTTTTACCCTGTTGTTTTTTGTGTCGCGTCGGCCACGCTGGGAAAAGACAGCGTTTTACTTAGGGTTGATCGCGTTAGAGTTTTACGCGATGGTCGCGCTCCTGCTGGCCTCCCCAACCGAGAGCAGCGCGCTGTGGCTGCTCACAATCCCGTTTCTCGTGCCGTTTTTGTTTGGCCGCGTCTTTGCGCGGGCGTATTTGGCTTTGATGGCGGGTTCCTTGCTGTTTGTCTTGTCCCCTGTGTTGGATGTTTGGCGCGCGCCGGGACTCGGCGCGTCGTTTCTCAATGGCTTCCCGTTGATCTTCACACTGTTTTGTATCTTTGGCCTTTTGTTGGAAGTCGTTCATGAAAACATACACGAGCGAGTTTCCGCGCTTCTGCGGCGCGCGGAGTCGACATCGTTTTATGATGTACTCACCGGTCTCTATCATCGCCGCCTCTTCCCTGAGGCCTACCGCCGCGAAGTGTCCCGCAACCGCCGCCACCAGGGTGGTTTGCAATTGCTCTGTCTTGACATCAACGAATTTTCGAAAGTAAACGCGCGCTATGGCACCGCTGTGGGCGACGAACTGCTTTCGTACTTGGCGCAACTGATCAACAAGCAGCTGCGCGAAGAGGACTACATCTTCCGCTGGGATGGCGACGCGTTTATGCTCTTGCTGCCGCATACCTCCCGCAACGGCGGCATCAATGTACGTGAACGGCTTGAAAAAGCGTTGGAAAAACCGTTTGTCTCAACCGGCGGCATCACCGTGCCGCTCGATCTGCGCATCGGTTTGCACGACTTGCAGGACGAAAAAAACATGGATCAAAACCTCGAACTGCTCAAAGCGGATATGGACGAAGCGCGCCGGGCCACGCGCCGGAAACTGTAAGGGTATGTTGAAGTTTTAAAAAAAGATGTTTATTTCCCCCCGCCTTCGGCGGGGGGAAATTAGATTGTGTATCAAAGGTATTTGTGTTCGTTTTGATGGAAAACCTATATAGGCGCCGCGCCAAAATCCATCGCAAAGCAATCTCTTTGACTGCCCAGCATCAACCCCCATTTTTCCCCTTGCTTCGCCCAACCATTTTTGTTATTGTTAACAAGACCCCCGTCGCAAGACGCGGACAATCCGATCCGGAATTTCTTTTCCCCTGCCAACAGCGGTATAAAGCATTCCGTAAGAATACCTACGAAAGAAGGGGCCCTATGCCCAGAAGTACCATGCACACCTTGTCAGAAAGCGCTGTGTTTCAAACGCTGCGCTCCACCCCGCAGGGCCTCACGGACGCGGACGCAAGCGCGCGCTTGCAGGAACACGGCCCCAACGCTTTGGCGGAAGACCGGCCTTCGTCTTGGCTGAAGGTGTTCCTGAGCCAGTTTGGCGACTTCATGATCTGGATTCTCATCGCCGCGGGCGTGGTCTCGGCGCTGCTGCACGAATATGTTGACGCGGGCATCATTTTTGCGGTCGTCCTACTCAACGGCATCCTCGGTACGATACAGGAGTCCCGTGCCGAGGCCGCACTTCTTGCGTTGCGGCAAATGGCGGCCCCGCAGGCCAATGCCCTGCGAAACAAACAAATTCACAAGATCCCCGCCCGGGATCTTGTGCCCGGCGATGTCGTACTGCTTGAGGCCGGTGACCAAGTGCCCGCCGACTTGCGGCTCACGGAGTGCTCTTCGTTGCGTGTGGAGGAGTCTTCGCTGACCGGTGAGTCTTTGCCCGTAGAAAAAACCGTTGTCACTTTAAACGACCCAGCTTGCCCGTTGGGGGATCGGCTCAACTGCGCCTTCATGGGCACGGTGGTGACCTATGGCCGCGCGCGTGGCGTTGTCGTAGCCACCGGCATGGAGACGGAGATGGGTGCCATTGCCGAAAGCTTGCGCACTACGGGAAAAGAGCTCACGCCGCTGCAGAAGCAACTCAATCAAATTTCCAATGTACTATCCATCGGCGTGCTCGGGGTCGCGGTGCTGGTGTTCCTCTTAGGTTTCCTTGGCGGCCTTGGGAATGTCTTCGATTTGTTCTTAACCGCTGTGTCGCTGGCCGTCGCCGCAATCCCGGAAGGCCTTGTGGCGGTTGTGACGATTGTGCTGGCCATGGGGATGTCACACATGGCCGGGCGCGGCGCGATTGTCCGGCGCTTGCCCGCTGTGGAGACCTTGGGCTCAACCCAAATCATCTGCTCCGACAAAACCGGCACACTCACGCAAAACCGTATGACCGTTGTGAAGCTCAGTTCGTCGTCCCCGGTCATTTTGGCGGCGATGGGTCACTGCAACGACGCGCAGCTCGGCGCCGAAGGGCAACCTGTCGGTGACCCGACCGAAACGGCGCTGCTGAGCTATCTGCTGCAAAACAACCACTGGAGCCCGGAGGACATTCGTGCGCGCGTGCGTGAAGCCGAGATCCCGTTTGACTCCGAGCGCAAGCTCTCGAGCGTCGCGATTGCGCACAACGGAGAACTGCGTGTGTTTGTCAAGGGAGCCCCGGATGTCCTGTTCTCGCGCTGTGTCTCCGACGCCACAGCAGACACCGACGCCCCCATCCCGTTTGACGCCAAACGACGGCGGTTGGCCGAAGAGGAAAACGAGGGGATGGCGCAAGACGCGCTGCGTGTGCTCGCGTTCGCGTATCG
>CAYWWF010000165.1:0-5132 GCA_964461745.1 uncultured Oscillospiraceae bacterium
AGGAAAGGAGGAAAACCATGCCGACTTTTAACCAGCTCGTTCGGCACGGACGGGAAAAAGTCACCTACAAATCCACGGCCCCGGCGCTGCAGAAGGGTCTCAACACGCTGAAAAAGCGTCAGACGGACATCTCCAGCCCGCAAAAGCGTGGCGTTTGCACGGCGGTGCGTACCGCGACACCGAAGAAGCCGAACTCTGCGCTTCGGAAAATCGCGCGTGTGCGCTTGTCCAACTCCGTTGAGGTTTCGGCCTATATCCCCGGCGTCGGCCACAACCTGCAGGAGCACAGCGTCATCATGATCCGCGGCGGCCGCGTCAAGGACATCCCGGGCGTGCGCTACCACATCATTCGTGGCACGTTGGACACCCAAGGTGTCGCCAACCGTCGTCAGAGCCGTTCCAAGTACGGTGCCAAGCGCCCGAAAGCCACGGCCGCGACCGGTAAGAAGTAAATCACAGGATTTTTGTCCCGTTGACATAGAGGCGTAAGCGCCGAAAAAGCATCGCCGCTCATCATGGCGACGCGAAGGATACGGGGCACACACGAGAGCAGGCACGCTTTCGAGTACCGATGAAATCATGAATATGAAGGAGGGAAGTCCGAGTGCCCAGAAGAGGTTTTGTACCCAAACGAGATGTTTTGCCCGACCCGCTTTACAATTCTAAGCTTGTCACCAAGCTCATCAATGGAATCATGTATGACGGGAAAAAGGGCGTGGCGCAGAAAGTTGTCTACGGCGCCTTTGACATCATCAAGGAAAAAACCGGCAAGGAACCTTTGGACGCCTTTCACAAAGCGTTGGAAAACATCATGCCAACCCTCGAAGTCAAAGCCCAGCGCGTTGGCGGCGCCACCTATCAGGTGCCGATGGAAGTACGCCCCGAGCGCAAACAGACCTTAGGCTTGCGCTGGCTGGTCGGTTATGCGCGCAACCGTGGCGAGAAGACCATGAAAGAACGCTTGGCCGGCGAGATTATGGACGCCACCAACAGCATGGGTAACGCCGTCAAGAAGCGCGAAGACACGCACAAGATGGCGGAAGCCAACCGCGCGTTCGCGCATTACCGCTGGTAATGCCCCCCATCCCCCGTAAGTTTTATTGTTTTTTCGGGAATTCACTTCCCGAAAAAATTTCCGCGAACCAATTATGAAAAATCTCAATTTTTCATCTGAGTTCATCATTATTCCCTTTCCATCTAAAAACCTCAGTTTTTAGATGGGGTTAAAAAAAGGAGTCGGATTATGCCACGGCCATTTCCTCTACACCTTACCCGTAACATCGGCATTATGGCCCACATCGACGCGGGAAAAACAACCACAACGGAACGCATTTTGTTTTACACCGGCCGAAACTATAAGTTGGGCGAAGTCCATGAAGGCAATGCCACGATGGATTGGATGGAGCAGGAACAGGAGCGTGGCATCACCATCACGTCGGCGGCCACCACCTGCACATGGAAGGACCATCGCATCAACATCATCGATACCCCCGGCCATGTGGACTTCACGATGGAAGTCGAGCGCTCTTTGCGCGTCCTGGACGGTGCCGTCTGTGTATTCTGCGCCAAAGGCGGCGTAGAGCCCCAGTCCGAAACGGTCTGGCGTCAGGCCGAACGCTACCGCGTACCGCGTTTGGCGTACGTCAACAAGATGGACATTTTGGGGGCCAACTTCTTGCAAGTCGTCGAGATGATGCACGAGCGTCTCAAGTGTAACGCTGTGCCCATCCAACTGCCCATCGGCGCGGAGTCCGATTTTCGCGGCGTCGTAGACCTGGTCACGGAGCGCGCCTATATCGCGCACGACGAACTGGGCCGCGACATCCGGGAGGAAGACGTACCCGCCGAGATGATGCCCGACGTGCAGCTCTATCGTACCCGGCTTGTCGAAGAGCTCAGCGGTTTTGATGACGCGCTGATGACCGCCTATCTTGAAGGCGAAACCATCTCCGCGGAGACGCTGCACGCAGCCATTCGTCGCTCGACCCTTCAGGGAGAGATCATCCCCGTGCTTTGCGGCACCTCGTATCGCAACAAGGGTGTGCAAAACCTGCTTGACGCGATTGTCGCCTATATGCCGAGTCCCCTGGACATCCCGCCGGTTACCGGTGTGAGTCCGGACACGGACGAGGAAGAGACGCGCGAGAGCAGCGATGATGCGCCGTTTGCGGCGTTGGCGTTCAAAATCATGACCGACCCCTATGTCGGAAAGCTTTGCTTTTTCCGCGTTTACTCCGGTACGCTGGAGTCCGGTTCAACGGTCTACAACGCCTCAAAAGGCAACCGCGAGCGTCTCGGGCGAATTCTGCTCATGCACGCCAACGACCGCGAGGACTTGGAGCGGATTTACGCGGGTGACATCTGCGCGACCGTGGGCCTCAAAAACACGACCACGGGCGACACGCTTTGCGACGAGAAACACAAGATCATCTTAGAATCTATGGAGTTCCCGGAACCGGTTATCCGCGTCGCCATCGAGCCGCGCACGAAGGCCGGTCAGGAGAAGATGGCGCTGGCGCTCATGAAACTCGCGGAGGAAGATCCGACGTTTAAGACCTATACGGATCCCGAGACCGGCCAGACCATCATCGCGGGCATGGGCGAATTGCATCTGGAGATCATCGTCGACCGTCTGCTGCGTGAGTTCAAGGTGGAAGCCAACGTAGGCAAACCCCAGGTCGCCTACAAGGAGACCATCCGAAAGACCGCTGAAATGGAAAACCGCTATGTGCGGCAATCCGGCGGTCGCGGCCAGTTCGGTCATGTCAAGATTGTCGTCGAGCCCAACGAAACCGGGAAAGGTTACGAGTTTGTCAACAAGATTGTGGGCGGCGCGATTCCGAAGGAATACATTCCGGCGGTAAACGCCGGTATCGAAGGTGCCATCCAGTCCGGTGTGCTGGCCGGGTATCCGATGGTGGATATCAAGGTCACGCTCATCGACGGCTCGTTCCACGAGGTCGACTCCAGCGAGCTCGCGTTCAAAATCGCCGGTTCTATGGCCTTTAAGGACGCCTGCCGCCGCGCCGACCCGGTACTCCTTGAGCCCATCATGAAAGTCGTTGTCACCGTGCCCGAAGAGTATATGGGCGACGTCATCGGCGACTTAAACTCCCGCCGCGCGCACATCGACAGCATCGAAGCCCGCAGCGGGTCTCAGCAGATACAATCCGCCGTACCTCTCTCCGAAATGTTCGGCTATGCCACACAGCTTCGCTCCCGGTCTCAGGGCCGCGGTGTGTTCTCTATGGAGCCGAGCCACTATGTGGAATTGCCCAAAAGCATGCAGGAGAAGCTTGTAGATAAACATTTTTAAGGGGAAAATTTGCTTTGCTCTCTACCCGCCGTTGGTGAGGGAGAGTGGAGGAAAAACCCCAACGACGCAGTAGTTTAAAAAGTTCTTGCAAAACGGCACGGTTAAGGGTAAAATACCTTTAACCTGTGTACGTAATCAACGGATTATAAGGGAGGACCAGAAAGACCATGGGTAAGCAAAAATTTGAACGCTCCAAACCGCACGTAAACATCGGTACCGTTGGCCACGTTGACCACGGGAAAACCACGTTAACGGCCGCCATCACTAAGGTTCTGGGCTTCGCCGGCGGCGCTTCTTTCGTGGCTTATGATCAGATCGACAAGGCCCCCGAAGAAAAAGCCCGTGGCATCACAATCAACACCGCCCACGTCGAATACCAGACCGAAAAGCGCCACTACGCGCACGTCGACTGCCCGGGCCACGCCGACTATGTTAAGAACATGATCACCGGCGCCGCGCAGATGGATGGTGCCGTGCTCGTCGTGTCCGCTGCCGACGGCCCCATGCCCCAGACCCGCGAACACATCGTGTTGGCCCGCCAGGTTGGCGTGCCCTATATCGTTGTGTATATGAATAAGACCGACCAAGTCGACGATCCCGAACTCCTCGAGCTCGTCGAAATGGAAGTCCGTGATCTGCTCTCGAAGTATGAGTTCCCGGGCGACGACATTCCGATCATCAAGGGTTCCGCTTTGGCGGCGCTCGAAAGTGCCTCCACCGACGCCAGCGCCCCGGAATACAAGTCCATCATGGAACTGATGGACGCCATCGACAGCTATATTCCGACGCCGGAACGCAAAGCCGACCTGCCCTTCCTGATGCCGGTCGAAGACGTCTTCACGATCACCGGCCGCGGCACCGTGGCCACCGGCCGTGTCGAGCGCGGTCAGCTCAAGACCGGCGAAGAAATCGAAATCGTCGGTATCCGTGACACCCGCAAGGCCGTTGTCACCGGTATTGAAATGTTCCACAAGACCCTGGACTACGCGGAAGCGGGCGACAACGCCGGCTGCCTGCTGCGCGGTATTGCCAAGAACGACATCGAGCGCGGCCAGGTGCTTGCGAAACCCGGCACCATTAAACCGCACACGAAGTTCCGTGGCCAGGTCTACGTTCTGACCAAAGAAGAGGGTGGCCGTCATACGCCGTTCTTTGGCAACTATCGTCCGCAGTTCTATTTCCGCACCACCGACGTGACCGGCGTGGTCAACCTCAAAGAGGGCGTCGAAATGTGTATGCCGGGCGACAACGTTGAAATCGATGTCGACCTCATCACCCCGATCGCCATCGAGGAAGGCCTCCGCTTCGCCATCCGCGAAGGCGGCCGTACCATCGGTTCCGGCGTCGTCATCCAGGTGAAAAACGACTAAGAACGAAGTGCTGAATCGCCCGGTAGGCAAAATAAGCGCACTTATTTTGCCGATAAGTGCAGGCCAAGAAATGGTGCCCGCAGGCACTATTTCTTGACCGGAGCGACAGGGCGACCGAAGCATGACACGAAGAAGCAACGAATCGCCCAGCTTCATAACCTCTCGTAAATTTCATTGTTTTTTCGGGAATTCACTTCCCGAAAAAACTTCCGCTGACCCATTCAGTTGAAAAATCGCAATTTTTCAACTGAGACATCCTTCAGGGCGGGGTGAAAGTCCCCACCGGCGGTGAGTGGTCCTTTTGGAGCACAAGCCCGCGAGCGCCGATTTGCTTCGGCGTTGAACCGGTGTGATTCCGGTGCCGACGGTCATAGTCCGGATGAAAGAAGGAAAACACGCTGAGTTGTTTCGGCGCGCCCTGATGTTTTTATCAGGGCGCGCTTTTT
>CAYWWF010000166.1:0-5104 GCA_964461745.1 uncultured Oscillospiraceae bacterium
TCAAGTGTCCAGTTTCCATGCCAAAGCCCCGTGTAGTACATGAGGGTGTCCAGTGTCTGTTCCTCGCCCAGGTCGATGGTTATGGAGGGCGCTTCTTTTGTAGCTTGCCAAAAACTCTGCGGTGCGCTGTTGTTGCCAAGATTCAAGAAGAACGCCATGAGGCCGTAGAGCACGGTAAGACTCAAAAGCGGCAGCAGGTCCTGGCGGCTCAGCCGATGACGCTCGCCTTCTAAATTCAGGCGGGGTCGCGCTGCGCCATAGGGGTAAGAACCATATGAGCGGCGCATGTCCTTGGCATAGACACGAAAAAACCAAATCGCAAAGGCAAGAGTCAGCGCGGGCAGGACAAGTGCCGGCAACTGAAAGCCGCCGTAATCTTGGTTCACGAAGAAGGAGATCACGTCGTTTGCCAACTTCACGATGCTGTCCCAAATGTCTTTGAACATGACACGTCCCCTTACCTGTTTTGTCGGCTGTTCCGAAAGCGGATATGAGAATATTTATCACATTTCCCCACCGCCTTCCGGCGGGAGAAAGCAAACATCTGACGACAATTCAGTAGAGTGTATTCCCGACAATCTTACTTATTCTGTGTCTTTTCTTTAAAATTCTTGCACAGCGGCAGATTGGCCTCGCCGAGCGAATCGGCAAAGTCTTCGAGCATACGTTTTTGTTTCTTGGAGAGGTTTCTTGGCGTCTCCACCGAAATGTGTATGAACTGGTCCCCCCGGCTCTTGCCGTGCAGCGTCGGCACACCCTTGCCTTTGAGGCGAAACACGGTGCCGTTTTGTGTGCCCTCGGGGATTGTGTATTTCACGCGTCCGTCGAGCGTTGGCACCTCAAGTTCCGCGCCGAGTGCGGCCTGGGTGATCGACACCGGCATATCACAGTGTATGGCCGTGCGGTCACGCATGAAGAGCGGATGGGGCTGGACGTTGATTTCAATGACCGCGTCGCCGGACGGGCCGCCGTTTTGTCCGCCGTGTCCCTGCCCTTGCAGGGAGATGGACTGGCCGTGGTCGATGCCGGCGGGGACTTTTACATGTAAAGAAACCTTGTTGCGACGCAGCGTGCTGCCTTGACAGTCGCGGCAGGGGTTCTGCACGACGCGTCCTTTGCCGCCGCAGGCCGAACAGGGTGCCGTGGTCGAGATGGTTCCGATGGGTGTGCGCCGGTTGGTTCTGACCTGACCCACGCCGCCGCAAGTCGTACAAGCCGGGGCGGGCGCGCCGTCGGCGGTACCGTTGCCGTTACAGGTGTTGCACTTTTCAATACGAGAAAATTCAAGCGTTTTTTCGCAGCCAAAAGCCGCCTCTTCAAACGTCAGCGAGAGGTTGAAATAGACCGATTCGCCGCGCTGGGGGCCGGTACGACGGCCGCCGCCCGAAAACGCGCCGCCAAAAAACGTCTCAAATATGCTGCCAAGGTCAAAGTCGCCGAAGCCGCCGAAACCACCATAGCCGCCGCCCGCACCGCCAGAGGCCGGATCAAACGCGGCGTGTCCAAACTGGTCGTAGCGCGCGCGGTTGTCGGGGTTCGAGAGGACCTCATAGGCCTCGCTGAGTTCTTTGAAGCGGGCCTCCGCAGTTTTGTCGCCCGGATGTAAGTCAGGGTGGCAGCTTTTGGCCGCCTTGCGGTACGCCTTTTTGATTTCATCATCGCTGGCGCCTCGATTGAGGCCCAGCACCTCATAATAATCCCGTTTGTCCGCCATAGAGGGACGTACGCCTCCTTGTGCCATTATTCCTGCAATTCGATATGGGAAAAACATTCTTATTTGTTTCCTCTGCCTTTGGCGGAGAACAAATGACTTCCTAAGTGAATGCCCAAAGCAGGATTTCATTACACTCTATTTATATCCAAGTCAGTGTATCACAGTGCTATGGTTTTTGCAACACCGCACCCCGGCGGGGACATGCCGAATGCATTATACCAATGGCCCCTACCTTTGACAAATCTTAACCTTTTCTCGCCTCCGGTTTTACCCGGCTTTGTTACGATTGTATCAACACGAAGAAAAGGAAGAGGATACAGTATGACAACCGAGGCAATGGCCGGAACTCATGATAAAAAAAGAGCCGTAAGCGTTTGGATCGTATGGGTAGCACTCCTTGCCATGGTGGCGCTCTGCGTCTATTTGACCGGTATGGAAAGCAGCCGAGTGTCTGAGCCCGAAATTGAGAGGCTGACACGCGCCGAGCGGATACAAATAGTCCGAAAACCTCTGCGCGACCTGAACATCTCCACTCATCTGATGCTTGTCAATGGCGACGCTACCGTTGTGGCGGCTTTTACACCCGAGCTTACATCGGCGTATCGGAAAATCCCCTTGTCCCGCAGCGACATCGAGGTGGAGACCGTGACACTGCAAGCCGTCCAGGACTTGTTTGCCGCGGCAAAGTCGCAGGGGTATCCTCAGTTTCTGGTTTGCAGCGGTTTTCGTTCCTTTGAGCGGCAGGGCGAGATCTACGAAGAGGCGCAGGACAAAGGCTATGTGCAAAGGCCGGGCGCCAGCGAACACCAGACGGGCTTGGCTGTAGACATCGCGTATACGGGGATTTCCAATGAACAGCTCGGCGCTGTGCCCGAAGGGCGGTGGGTGATGGACAACGCGTGGCGTTACGGCTTGATTTTGCGCTATCCCTCCGACAAAGTGGAAGATACGGGCATCCAATTTGAGCCCTGGCATTACCGTTATGTCGGCTTGCCCCACGCGTATTACTGTCATCAAAACAACCTCTGTCTCGAAGAATATCTCTCGGAACTCGAACACACGGGCGGATTTGCGGTGACCCTTGATGAAACGAGCTATACGGTGTATTATGCAAAAGAAGACGGCGGCGTTTTGGCCGTGCCCGCGGAGGGCGACTACGAGATCGCAAGCGACAACCGTGGCGGGTATATCATAACAATAAAGGCGTGAGGCATTTATGTCATACAACATTCTGATTTGCGACGACGACGCGGACATCTTAGCGGCGCTCGAAATCTATTTGAAGCAGGAGAGCTACCACGTTGTGAAGGCCCAAAATGGGCGCGAGGCGCTGGAGAAATTGGAACAGGAAGAAATTCACTTGGCCTTGCTCGATGTGATGATGCCCGAGATGGACGGGATTGTGACGGCGGTGAAAATTCGCGAAGTGAGCAACCTGCCGATCCTCTTTTTGAGCGCAAAGAGCGAAGACACCGATCGGATTTTGGGGCTCAACATGGGCGGCGACGACTACATCACCAAACCGTTCAATCCGGTGGAACTTTTGGCGCGCGTGCGGGCCCATCTGCGCCGATTTGCGCGACTGGGCGGTATGTCCGCGTCGGAAAAGGCCGCCCCCGGTGTTTTTCAAACGGGCGGGCTGATGTTGGACGACCGAAAGAAACAAGTCAGCGTGGACGGGGAGGATGTCAGTCTCACGGCCACGGAGTACAACATTCTCAAGCTCTTACTGTCCCACATGGGCCAAGTGTTCACGGCCAACCAAATCTATGAGCAGGTCTGGAACGAACCGGCCTTCGGCGTCGGGAAAATCATCTCCGTACACATCCGGCACATCCGCGAGAAAATCGAAATCAACCCCAAAGAACCGCGCTACTTGAAAATAATTTACGGCCTGGGTTATAAGGTGGTGCGTGTCGATTGAAAAAACGACTGGGCTCTTGGGGTACGTTTTGGGTGGCGTCCGCGCTGTTGTTTGTCTGTGCTTATGTACTGACCTGTACACAGTCCCGTGCGTTCGGCTACTATGCCGGGCGTCTGTTGGGCTATCGCCTTTTTGATTTGCTCTTTGTTTGGGCGTTGCTCGGCGGTCTTGTGGCGTTCGCCGTTCTGATCGTCGCGGTCTGGCATCTAATGCAAAGCGGAAAGTTTACGCTGTGGCGAAAGCTTCGTCTGGGGCTCGGTCTTTCGACGTTTTTCGCCGTTGTTTTGTTTTTGCTTTGCGTCTGGGCGTCGGTCCTGCAATTCCATCTCTTTTTTACACTGTTCTTCTTTCCACTTTGCGCCTATGGTCTCGCCTTGCTCTGGCTGACTCGCTTGGTGGCGTTTTGGGCGGAAAAAAACAGGGCACAAAAAAATGCCTGGTGGGCGTTTTATCGGCAATTCCCATTCCCGCAGCCGATAGGACTCGTGATGACGCTGCTTTGGGTCGGGATCTTGGTGTATTTTTCATTTCAACTGATGGATACGGGGAAAAACGCCGTGATAAAGTTGTTGCTTGCGTTTGTCGGCTGTTTGTTTTTGGTCTGTCTGTCGGTATTGGCCGGAGTGCTGTCCCGCTTTTCGGAGAACAAAGCGGCCGCCTATGAAGACGCGTTGCAAGACAAACTCAAAGCCGAGCGGCTCAAAACGGAATTGATTACCAATGTATCCCACGACATCAAGACGCCGCTGACCTCGATCATCAACTACGCTGACTTACTCAATCAAACCGGGCTTACGGAAGAAGACCGGGCCTCCTATACCGCCGTGATCCATAAAAAATCGTTGCGTCTCAAGGCGCTGATTGAAGACCTCATCGAGGCGAGTAAAGCTGGCACGGGCAACATACAGCTTCAGTTGGAGAGGATCAACCTCTGCGAACTGGTCGGACAGATTTTGGGCGAGTTTGATGAGCCCATGGTGAAAAACCGCTTACAAATGATCTCACAAGTGCCAGAAGACGGACTCATGATTTCAGCGGATGGGCGGCACCTCTGGCGTGTGCTCGAAAACCTATTTGGGAACACCATCAAATTTGCGCTGGAGGGTACGCGGGTTTACGCGGAGCTCAAACAAAACGGACCTGAGGCCGTCTTTACACTCAAAAACGTCTCGCGTGCGCCGCTGAACGTCTCTGCCGAAGAGCTCACCGAGCAGTTTGTCCGCGGCGATCGCGCGCGGCTGACTGAGGGCAGCGGACTTGGGCTATACATCGCCAAAAGTTTGGTGGAGGCGATGGGCGGGCGGTTTGGGTTGGAGATCTCCGGCGATCTGTTTACGGCTGTTGTGGCGTTCAGCATAATGGATGACAGGAACGGTTGATACGATAAAGGCGGGATAGTGGCTACAACAAAAAACGGGGCTGTATCACAACGCAAAAAGTGATACAGCCCCTTCCCCATGCCTGAA
>CAYWWF010000167.1:0-5017 GCA_964461745.1 uncultured Oscillospiraceae bacterium
GTCTACCACCGTCCAGGCCTGCGTGATCATGGAGATGGTTTGATCGATGGTGCCAAGCTCCAGCTCCAACTGATCGCCGGAGCCCGCGTAAAAGGTATTGGGCGTGACGTTATTTTGTAGCCAATCGACAATGTATACCTGATGGGAACCGTCTCTCACTAAAGCATCCGTGTTTTGCACCGGCGCCCCGTCCGTGTCCAAAATAGTCCTCGGCAAAGCAAACACAATCGCGTACAGCCCGGCCTTTCTCTTAACCGTATTGGCTTCGGCAACAATCTTCGGCAGTTCTTCTGAACCGCCGCCATAGGCTTCAAAAATTGGCTCGTAAGATCCGCTCACTGCCATCGTCGGTTTCCCATCGGTCACCAGCACGACATGCGCGTTGTTTTTGACCGAGGGCTCGAGCGCGTCGATCATCCAGCCGGAAATCAGCAATGCGCCTTCCAAATTGGTCGAAGCTGATGAATCGGCCGTAAGCGCGTTAATGGCTTGAATCACACTGCTGCGATTTCCTCCATCGGCGACGTCTGTCCAGTCAAGCTCCCTTTTAGCACCCGTCCCAAAGACGACAATCGAAAGTAACCGCCGGGCACCGTCGGCGCTTGCGGCGTAGGTATTGACAAAATCAATCGCTGCCGTCTTGGCGATGTCGAGACGGGAGTCGCCAGGCGCCGGATTGTTAAATGTGGGCGAACTGCTGTCAATCTCCCACAACATACTCTGCGAAATATCCAGCGTCAACACCACCGCCGCGTCCGCCGATACGGTTGTGCTCGACTTTTCTTCGGTGGTGGTTACCGTAAGGGTGATATCAAAGCTGTCTTTGACCCATTGGTTTTTCACGCTGTCCCAGGTTTGGGCAATGGTTTTTTCAACCGTCGGACCACCGGTATAAGATACGCCTTCGCCGGCATACACAATTTGCGGACCCGTCGCGGAGCCACCGGATGGGTCGGCCGTCGCCGACAGAATGGTCACAGGCAAGAGGCTCAACAACAGCGCCACTGCCAGCGCAATACAAAGATGATTCCGTTTCATGACGTAACCGACCTCCTTACTGTTTCTAAGTTTATATGGAGTATATCAGACCGCCCGAAATTTGACAAGGATAGTCTTCGGGTAGTGTTTTGTGGTATTTTTTGTAATTTTGTTTGAGATTGATACGATTTAAACAGTTTCCCCTCTATTCCAAAAAGTAATTCTAAGCAAAAAAACCACCCTGAAAGTCACAGACTCGAGGGTGGTCAGGCTGTTGACAAAAGTCGCCAGCCTGTGCGGCGCGTCCGCGCGCCTAGCATCTGCGGATGGGATTTAGACGCGAAAAGGGGACTTAAGCGCCCCCTTTTCACACTTTTCCCCCCAATGCTTTTCTTAGCTGATACTCTGATTGTGGTTTTGTCTACAATCAGACCACCCTCAAAGCCACAGACTTGAGGGTGGTCACAAAAGTGTATTTTTTACTTAGGGATATATTTCCCCAATACATCCCCGAGTGTATCGGCAAACAGCCCAGCCGCAGCCAGTGCTTCTTCCAAAGAGTTGCCGCTTGTGCCAACTTCCAGCAGCATCGAGCCGGGTGTGGCGTGTTGGTTGAAACGCTCTCGGCGCAGGTCAATCGGTCGCATCAACGTCGGATATTTTTTGTTCAGCTTTTGCTGCAATTGCGCGGCCAGCGCGAGATTTTGTTTCCAATCCGGGTGCGTGAGTCCCGAATCGTTGCTGCCGATGACCAACATGAGCTGCGCCACCTTTTGACCGTCCACCGTGGCCACTGTCTTATACGTTTTGCCGTCGTTGCGTTGGATGGAATCTCTGTGCACATCGATGACCATTTGGATGCTCGGGTTTTCTTTAATGATCTTTGTAATCGATGCCAAAGACCGCGTATAGGATCCTGTGTAGGTCGGACTGTCGTAGATGTTGCGGTCGTGGATCACCTGTATGCCTTTGTCCTCAAAAATCTTGGCGACTTCGTCCCCAACCCGCACAATGTTATAGCGAGTATCCTCCGTGCGTTCGGTGTCGGTCGGCGTGTAACTATTGTTCGCGTCCGGTGTGTAGGCCTCGCTGCCATGTGTGTGAATGATGAGCACCTGGGGTTTGTTTTTGGCAAACGGCAGTTTGAGTTTTTTACCCAGCAGCGACTCCACATCGATTTTTTGTTTGGTTTGATTTTTAATATACACACCGCCAAAGGCGCTGTATCCTTGACCGTTTGTGGGCGCAAAGGTGATTTCTTCTACGCTACCGGACGGCGGAAGACTCACAACCGGAGAGGGACTGACTTCGTCGCTTCTATAGGGCGTGTACGGTGTGGGGCTTGGCAGTAGGCCATCCGGTGTCGCGGGCGTCACAACCTCAGCACCGTCCGGTGTCGCGGGCGTGTACGGAGCTGGACTGCTCACCACCGGCATCGGAGTGTCATCCGATACCTCAGGCATATCTCCGAGCAGCACCGACTCCCCGCCGAGCAATTCCTTAAAGCTCGGCAGCGTCCTTGTGCCAACGAGTTCACTCTCCAGTGCGTAGGCCACAAAACCCGGATTGTCCCCCAAAGATAGGATCATCTGCTCGATGCCCGCGCCGATGGAGGAGGCAAAAATCAGGCGAAAAAAAAGTGCCGTGCCCGCCAAAGCCACACAGCCTTTGAGTAGGCTTGACCCACGTATGTAGCGCACCGCCCTGCGCTTTTTACCATAAGCTCGCATACTGTCATCCTTTGCTCTGGGCCGCAGAGACTGCTGTCCGCGCGGCCTTACCCGCATTGTTTGTTGTTGTCCGCTACAGACAATGTATGAGCAAACAAGCCGGACTATGCTCCATGCGTAAACGACAAGGCGTGTCGGCTTCCGCCGACACGCCTTGTTGCTAATCAGGGGCAACGCCCCTGTAATTTCAATCGTTTCGTAGGCGAATTCATTTCGCCGCAGAAACATCCTTAGACCATTCTCCATTGAAAACCTCAGTTTTCAATGGAACTTAGCCCTTGCTGTTCATATAGCTGATCAGGTCGAGCACCTTGCAGGAATAACCCCACTCGTTGTCATACCAAGAAACCAGCTTCACAAAGGTATCGGTCAGCGCGATGCCGGCCTTCGCGTCGAAGATCGAGGTGCGGGAATCGGTGATGAAGTCGGATGAGACCACGGCCTCTTCGGTGTAGCCCAGAATGCCCTTCATCGGGCCTTCGGAGGCGGCCTTGATGGCGGCGCAGATCTGGTCGTAAGTCGCGGGCTTCTTCAGGTTGACGGTGAGATCCACGACGGAGACGTCGAGGGTCGGGACACGGAAGGCCATACCGGTGAGCTTGCCGTTGAGATCGGGGATGACTTTGCCCACAGCCTTGGCAGCGCCCGTCGAGGACGGGATGATGTTGCCAGCCGCCGCGCGGCCGCCACGCCAGTCCTTCTTGGACGGGCCGTCGACGGTCTTCTGGGTAGCGGTGGTAGCATGGACGGTGGTCATCAGACCATCGGCAATGCCGAAATTGTCGTTGATGACTTTGGCCAGCGGAGCCAAGCAGTTGGTGGTGCAGGACGCGTTGGAGACGACGTTCATGTCGGGCGTGTAGGTCTCGTTGTTGACGCCCATGACAAACATCGGCGCGTCTTTCGAAGGCGCGGAAATGACGACTTTTTTCGCGCCGGCTTTGATGTGAGCGGACGCGGCTTCGGTCGTGGTGAACACGCCGGTGGACTCGACAACATAGTCCGCGCTGACAGCGGCCCAGGGAATTTCAGCGGGATCTTTGCAGGCGAAAACTTTGATTTCCTTGCCGTTTACGATGATCGCGTCGGCGGTGCAGGAAACTTCGCCTTCATAACGGCCATGCACAGAGTCATAGCGCAGCATATACACCATATACTCCGGATCGATGAACGGATCGTTGATGCCGACAAATTCGATGTTGGGGTTGTTCAAACCCGCGCGGAAAACCAGACGTCCGATGCGTCCAAAACCGTTGATACCAATTTTGATGCTCATACGAGTAACCTCCCTGACGATTTTCGAGTGTTTTTGTTTCTTTGATTGCTCCGAGCTATTATATACTAGGGTGCGGGGCCAATTCAAGAGTAAATTTCAAACACAAGCGCCTTAATATGCGCAGGAACTTTTAGAACTTTCTCACAAGAGGTGTCAACACGTCCGGAAAACTGTTTGCGAAGCACCCTATCTTTTGATATAGTGATACCCGAACTTGTGTCCCACCCCCTCCGCACAAACACGCTTTATCTTCAAGAATATAGGGATGATTTCATTCGATTTCCCCGTCAAAGAGGGAGAAACGAAGAACCCTATTTGTTCCTCCCCTGCCGAAGGCGGGGAAACAAAAAACCTATTATCGTTCCTCCCCCGCCGAAGGCGGGGGAAATGAAGAATCCTTAGGAGGCTGTTTTCCTTGCAGGCTTTTTTCGACAATCTTGGCCAGTGGTTGCAAAGTTTACCGGTTGTAAGCCAAATGGCGATGACCGGTCTGATTTCGATGGTGCCGGTCATCGAGCTGCGCGGCGCAATTCCCGTCGCCGCGGTCTCCGGGCTGTCCTGGCCGCTTGCCTATCTATCGGCTGTCATCGGCAACATGCTGCCCGTGCCCTTCATCATCGTCTTCATCCGCCGTATCTTCCTCTGGCTTAAAGACCGCAATCGTTTCGCGGCCATGGTCTACCGCCTGGAGGAACGCGCAATGCGTAGGGCCGCGAAGATGCACCACATTGAACTGCTCGGCCTGTTCTTGTTCGTCGCCGTTCCGCTACCGGGCACCGGTGCGTGGACGGGGGCTTTGATTGCGGCGCTGCTGAACATTGAATTCAAGCGCGCGTTGACCACGATCCTCTTGGGTGTCCTCACGGCAGGCGCCATCGTCTGCGCGATGTCCTACAGCCTGGTTTCTGTCTTCGCGGGATAGTCGAACGCCGCAAACTGTACATCCGACCCCTGTTCATCCTTTGAACCCCCCGGTGTCGGACGGCATATGCTGGAATATCACTCTGACAAGGAGATGAGCTTCCATGCCGCC
>CAYWWF010000168.1:0-4950 GCA_964461745.1 uncultured Oscillospiraceae bacterium
ACACCGAGTCCTACCCCGAAGCCGCGCAATACAGCCCCGAACTCGTCGCCGACATCGGCGGCTGGGCTTGGCTGGATGCATCAAACCTGATCATAAAGTACAACGACATCTTAAACCCCGAGGGCGGCATGGGTCAGCGTTTGGAAGACCTGGCCGCCAAAGCGAAGGGTCTCGACTTTGTCTATGTCGACGTCTACTTCGACCGCCTCTGGCCCGCCTACATGATCTCAAACAAACTTCAGAGCCTCGGTTGGACCGTGGGCACAGAGTACTCGAACGAACTCACCAAGTACACCACCTGGTCCCACTGGGTCATGGGCGCCAACCCCGGCAACCTCGTCCGCGTCATCCACTTCCAGGACAAAGACGTCTTCGGTGAAACCTCGCTCTTCCGCGGCGCGACCGGCGGCAACCGCATCGGTGTTGATGGCTGGCAAGGCGAAAAGGACTTCAATGCCATGGTGCGCAGATTCATTCAAGACGTTCTGCCCAACCGCTACCTCATGCACTTCCCGCTGATGCAGTGGGAGAGCACAAGCAAAGCTGTGCTCGGTGAGAACGGTGAAGTTGTAACACAAATCATCTCCGGCACAAACGTCATCACCAAAGACGGCAAGCGCATCGCAAACGGCAACCAGATTTTCATTCCGTGGGATCCTGAAACGGAAAGCAAGATTTACCACTGGAACGCCGCGGGCGGCACGACCACTTGGGATCTGCCCAACAGCTGGGCTGGCGTTGAAAGCGTCTACCTCTATCCGCTCAGCGATACGGGCCGCGGCGAAGCCGTCACGTTGGCTGTCGTGGACGGCAAAGTGACCATCACCGCGCGCGCGAGCACCCTCTACGTCCTCTACAAAGGCGCGGTCGACCCGACGCCGGACGTCAAATGGGGCGACGGCACCCCGGTGCGTGACATGGGCTTCGACAGCGAAACCTTCGGCTACGCCTGGGAAAAGTCCAGCATAGCGGACACCACCGACCACATCACCTATGGAAAAACCAGCTATGGCAACCCCTTCATGCAAGTAAACGGTGAAAACGACGGCGTGCTGTCGCAGACACTGACCGGCCTTGTGCCCGGTACCACCTACTCCGTCTCGGTCTGGGCTGAGGTTTCCCACGGACGCCGCGCGACCCTCCGCATCCGTGACGGGGTCCAAGACGTAAGCAACTACACGGAAACGGGCAACGTACCCACGGGCTTCTGCTGCTTTGACAAAGTCGGCACGTACTACCAGCGCATTCGATTCGACTACACGGTACCCGAAGGTGTCACCGAGGCCGTGCTTACCCTGGAAGCGGCTGCGGGTGAGGTCGGAACCCGCGTGAAGTTCGACGACGTCCGCATGGCGAAGGCCAAATTGGTCGAGCATCCGGGCTACCTGGCCTATGAAGACTTTGAAAACGTTGACGAAGGCTTCGGCGTGTTTGTCCACACGACCCCCAACGAATACTCGCATCTGTCCGAAACCCATCTGCCCTACACAAACGACACAATCGCGGGCCGCTTCTCGATGAAGCTTGGCAACGCGCAAGTCAGAACCCTGCCGCAGACCGTACGCTTCGCCCCGAACACGAAGTACATCGTGGAGTTTGAGTACAAGCGGATGAGCGGCTCTCACAGCTACGTCCTGCGCTCCGACAAGGCCACCGCGGCTGGCAGCCCGAAGGCCGTTCTGTCGCAGGGTAACCTCACGTCGACAGCCGCGACCAAGGTGAGCTTCGAGATTGAAACCGGTGACTTTGACGACTACTATCTCGCGTTTAGCACCAGTGGCACGTTGGTTGTGGACAACTTCACCGTCAAAGAGAAGGACAAAGTCATCATCACCTTTGACGCGGGCGGCGGAATGGGCACCATGGAAAACGGCGCTGTCGTGGACGGCCGTGACTATGTGATCCCGAAGAATACCTTTACCCGCGAAAACTACACGTTTGACGGCTGGCTGGCTTCCGGCGGTGCGACGGGCCTGTACGCCGACGAGGCGACGATTACAAACGTCCTCGCCCCCATCACCCTCACGGCGCAGTGGAAAGCCATCCCGCTGAAAACCGTGAAAATCTCCTTGCCGGCCAACTTGGCGGTGAGGAGAGGCACAACCTATGATCTGTCGAAGGCCGTTGTGAAGGATCCCGTGGACGCGCTGACAAACCTCACGTTTACCTCCACGAATCCCACAGTGGCCAGCGTGAACGCTCAGGGCGTCATCACGGCCCTGAGAACCGGCACCGTGGTCATCATGGTGAAGGATACCCTGAGTGGCTGCGCAGTTGCGGTCATGGTGACCGTTTCGTAAGAACTTCGGCAACACGCCCAACTATGGCGTAGAGAAGGGGCTGTATCACTTTTTGCGTTGTGATACAGCCCCTTTAAAATTCCCACCCCGCCTTCGGCGGGGGCGTAATGCAAGTTCCCCCCCGCCTTCGGTGGGGGGCGAAATAAGAAGTTCCCCCCGCCTTTGGCGGGGGGAACTTCTTATTTCGCAGTGAGTGCGGCCATCGTAATATAGTTGTACGGCTGGTTGAAATGCGGCAGGAAGAAGATGTCCAGGAGTTTGAGCTTATCGATGGTCACCTTTTCTTCGATGGCCAGCGAGAACATATGAATGCCCATCGAGATGTCTTCCTTGGAGGCAATCTGTGCCCCGAGGATGCGTCTCGATGTTTTGTCGTAGACGATTTTGAGCTTCACACTGTGGTTGTTGTTCTTAATGAAGGCCGGTTTTTGGAGATCTTCATAGGCTGTGGAGATGGCGTCGAAGCCCGCGCGACGCGCCATATCTTCGGTAAGTCCCGTGGAGACCATGTTCAAACCGAAGATCGAAATGCCGTTGGAACCCTGTACGCCCACAGATTGAAGCTCGGTGCCGCAGACATTGTGCCCGGCGATGACACCGCTGCGCACGGCATTGGTCGCCAGCGCGATGTAGCTCGTATCTTGCCGCGCGTTGTCGTAGACCGTAGCGCAGTCGCCGACGGCGTAAACGTCCGGCAGACTGGTGCGCTGGTTCAGATCCACCTTGTAGGCTCCGCTTTTGTGCAGCGCGATTTTATCTGCCCCCAAACTTACGTTGGGCCGAAAGCCGATGGCCAAAACGGCCATGTCGGTTTTGCATTCCCCTTTGTCGGTGACAACGGAGGTAATCCGATCTGTCCCCTGGAAGGAGAGAACTTTTTCCCCAAAGCGCAGTTCAATGCCTTGTTCTTTCAGATTGTTGCACATCAAATCTGTGAAATCCGCGTCAAAATAACGGGAGAGGCAAGTGGATTCCAGGTCGATGATGCGCACGCGTTTGCCACAACGCTGAAACGCCTCTGCAAGCTCGACACCGATATAGCCCGCGCCAATCACCGTGACATGTCCAATTTCGGGGCTTTCCAACTTGTCCACAACCGCCTTGGCGTCCTGAAACAGCTTGACATACTGAACGTTTTTGAGGTCTTTTCCGGGAATGTCCGGAGAAATCGGCAGAGAACCGGTCGCTAAAATCAGTTTATCATAGGTTTCACTTATCACAGAACCATTTTTATCTTCGGCGTAGATGGTTTTGTTATCAAAGTCGATTCGTTTGACGGTGGTTTCCATATGAACCTTCGCGGTTTTTTCCTCCATTTTTTCTTTGGAGGAGTAGAACAGACCCTCAGGGCCCTCAATTTGACCGCCGATCCAAAGCGCCATGCCACAGCCCAAAAAGCTGATGTTGGAGTTTTGATCGAAGACCATTACGGTATGGCCTTTATAGTTGTCAAGAATGGTGTTGATGGCTGCTGTGCCCGCGTGGTTGGAACCGACCACGGCAATTTTCATATGTTACATCTTCCTTTCTTATATCTATCTATCATGTCTTCTGGGGACTACATTATACATGACGCAGGGGAAGGTTTTCAAATGGTAAAAACGGTGTTGTCCTAAACATCCCTCAGTGTGTCCATATGCCTTCGGTACCGAGGCGGGATCCGTATGGGGCATGTGTACGGTGCTGTCCCGATTACAAGACGAGCATAGCACGAATTCTTGTCGATATCAATCCTGAAAGCCATTTATTAACCATTGGGGGTGCCGTCTTTTGCGATCACATCACACACAAAACCGTGGCCCACTCACCGTGTACATGAAAAGGAGGGCAAGCCACAAACGCCGTGTGCTTTTGTTGCTTGCAGGGTCAGACACCCCCGGGGGAGGGCTGAACATCCACTGAAACCACAAAATCATCCGCAGCGGATGATGTATTTTTGGATGGTATCCCCTAAAATTTTCCCATGATGACATTGGATCAAGGGGGTGGTGTATGCGTGCGCAATGCGGTCTGTTTAAAAAGAGGCTTTCTGTCTGCACCGTGTGTGTGTTTGTTCGAGCGGGTGACGGACGGCCATCGGCTTCTATACGTCGCGCGGCGAGGCGGAGCGCCGCGGAGTGTATGGGTACAGGTGGAAGTGCATTTCCCGCAATCCATGCGCCAGCCCGAGCTGTGGGACTTCTTTTTGCGGAGAGGAGAGAGGATCCCACTCGTGCCCTATGGCAAATATGAAGGCTGGGCATGGGCGCGGCTCACATTGCCCGAAGAAAAAAACTTGATTTGTGTATCGCAAAATTACCGGGAAAACAGCGAAGAATAACAGTAAGGAGATTATTTTTTGAAACAGCTAAACAAAAGGGTGATATCTTTCCTTCTGGCCACCTGTTTGACGCTGGCCTTGCTGCCACTTGAAGTCATGGCCGGAGAAGTCCATGTCAATCAGCCAAGCAAAAGCACAGTCAGCTTTTACGCCGCGTTCGATGTCGGACTCAACGTACCGCCGGAAATTTGATTTCCGGCGGTACATACAACATAAAGACCATCAAACCCCGCCCGGTGCCCAACGTCCTCCCACCACTGGAGTTTTATAACACGATACTGGAGATTCACATTCACGCCCGGCGCCTCCAGCAGGACAGGGTTTTGTGCT
>CAYWWF010000169.1:0-4927 GCA_964461745.1 uncultured Oscillospiraceae bacterium
GAAAACATATAGAAAGAATAGAAGGAGTACAGACATGGTTGATACGTTTGATTTCCAGCCCATTGACGACATCATCAAAGAACACGGGACAGAAAAAAGCGCCATCATTGCAATCCTGCAAAGCGTTCAGGAGCACTACCGTTACTTGCCGCGAGAAGTATTTCCCTACATCGCTCGCCGTTTGGGTACGGGTGAAGCAAAGCTCTACAGCGTGGCAACGTTTTATGAAAACTTTTCTCTTGAGCCCAAGGGTAAGTTTGTGATCAAGATCTGCGACGGCACGGCCTGTCATGTGCGCAAGTCCATTCCGATTTTGGATCGGTTGCGCCGTGATTTGGCGCTCACGGAAGATAAGAAGACCACGGACGACTTAAACTTTACGGTTGAAACCGTGTCTTGCCTTGGCGCTTGCGGTCTGGCTCCGGTCATCACCGTAAACGACAAGGTCTATCCCGCCATGACGCCAGATAAGGCGTCGGAGCTGTTAAGCCAATTGAAGGAGGAGCTGTAAATGATGTTTGCTACCAGAACGGATCTGATAAAGCATAGAGAAGCCTGCAAGCTCGCCCTTCAGGCCGAGCCGAAAAAAATCTTAGTATGCGCGGGCACCGGTTGCATCGCCAGCGGCGCGCTTGAGATTTATGATACGCTCAAAGACCTTTTAGAAAAGCGCGGCATTGCTTGTGTCGTGGAACTGCTGGCTGAACCCCATGGCGATGTGGTAGGCCTCAAGAAGAGCGGTTGTCACGGTTTCTGCGAGATGGGCCCGCTCGTGCGCATTGAGCCGGAAGGATACCTGTACACGAAAGTACAGCTCTCCGACTGTGAGGACATCGTGGACAAGACCATTGTGGCTGGCGAGCACGTCGAGCGTTTGGCCTACAAAATTGACGGACAGATCTACAAACAGCAAGATGAGATCCCGTTTTATAAAAAACAAACCCGTCTGGTACTCGAAAACTGCGGTCACATCAATGCCGACTCGATTGATGAGTACATCGCCGTGGACGGTTACGCCGCTTTTGAAAAAGCGCTGTTCGATATGACCGGCGACGAGGTTGTCGCTGAAATGCTCGAAGCCAATCTGCGCGGCCGCGGCGGCGCGGGCTTCCCGGCCGGACGCAAGTGGGCGACCGTGCGCGCGCTCGAAAGTGACAAGAAATATGTGCTCTGCAACGGCGACGAAGGTGACCCGGGCGCGTTCATGGACAGAAGCATCATGGAAGGCGACCCCCACCGCGTGATTGAAGGCATGATGATTGCCGCCGTGACCGTCGGCGCCGACGAAGGGTACATATATGTGCGCGCGGAGTACCCTATGGCTGTCGAGCGTCTGCGTACCGCGATTCAGCAGGCTAGGGAATGTGGACTGTTGGGGCATAATATCCTTGGCAGTGGTTTTAGTTTTGACATCAGAATTAACCGCGGCGCGGGCGCGTTTGTCTGCGGTGAGGAGACGGCGCTGATTGCCTCGATTGAAGGTGAACGCGGTTTCCCGCGTGTGCGTCCGCCGCTGACCGTCGTGAAAGGCCTGTTTGGCAAGCCCACTGTGCCGAACAACGTCGAGACCTATGCCAACGTCCCCTCGATCATTTTAAACGGCGCGAAGTGGTATACTGGCATTGGAAACGCCAAAAGCCCGGGCACGAAGGCCTTTGCGCTGACCGGTAACATCCAGAATACCGGCCTCATTGA
This sequence comes from uncultured Oscillospiraceae bacterium, assembly GCA_964461745.1. GTDB lineage: Bacteria > Bacillota > Clostridia > Oscillospirales > UBA929 > JAVBPF01. The sequence goes on from CAYWWF010000169.1 coordinate 1,696, forward strand.
GATCCCGATGGGCACCACGCTGCGTGAGGTCATCTACGACATCGGCGGTGGCATCCGCGACGGCGCGGACTTCAAGGCCGTGCAAATCGGCGGCCCGTCCGGCGGCTGTCTGACGAAGGAGCACTTGGATCTGCCGCTCGATTATGACTCCTTGCAGTCTGTCGGCGCGATGATCGGTTCCGGCGGCCTCGTGGTCATGGACAACAACACCTGTATCGTTGAAGTGGCGCGCTTTTTTATGAATTTTACGCAAAACGAATCCTGTGGCAAGTGCGTGCCCTGCCGCGAAGGCACCCGGCGTATGCTCGAGATCCTCGAGCGCATCGTCGAGGGTAAGGGCGAGCCGGGCGACATTGAACTCTTGCTCGAACTCTCAGATACGATCCGCTCGACGGCGCTCTGCGGCCTCGGCAAAACGGCACCTAGCCCGGTTATGAGCACGATCCAAAGCTTCCGAGAAGAATATGAGGCGCATTTGCAGGGTCGCTGCCCGACAAACACTTGCCAAAAACTCAAAAAGATTACGATTGACCCCGCTCTCTGCAAAGGTTGTACGAAGTGCACGCGCTCCTGCCCGGTCGGCGCGATTACGGGTAAGGTCAAGCAGCCGTTTGTAATCAACCAGGAAACTTGCATCAAGTGCGGCGCGTGTCTGGAAAGCTGTCCGTTCCAGGCGATTCGGGAGGAATAAGCTATGAATAAAGAGATGATGATCATCGACGGATTGCCCGTCGAAATTGCAGGGGAAAAGAACCTGCTCGAACTCATTCAAAAAGCCGGCATTCAAATGCCGACATTCTGTTACCATTCCGAGCTCTCGATTTACGGCGCGTGCCGCATGTGCATGGTCGAAAACGAGCGCGGTACGCTCGACGCGGCCTGTTCCACACCGCCGACGCCGGGCGCCAGTGTGCGCACGAACACCGAAAAGCTGCGCCGCTATCGCAAAAACATTTTGGAGCTCATTCTGGCCAACCACTGCCGCGACTGTACGACTTGTCAGAACAGCGGCAAGTGCAAGCTGCAAGACCTGGCCGTTCGTTTTAATATCCAGGGCGTGCGTTTCCCAAACAAAGCGGAGACACCGAAGCTCGACGAAAGCTCGCTCTGCATCGTGCGCGACGAGCACAAATGCATCCTCTGCGGCGACTGCGTGCGTATGTGCAACGAGGTGCAAAACGTCGGCGCGATTGACTTTGCGCATCGCGGCTCCAAAATGACGATCAGCACGGCCTTCGACGGCCCGCTTGCGTCCTCGAACTGCGTGGGCTGCGGCCAGTGCGCGGCGGTGTGCCCGACAGGCGCGCTTGTCGTTCGCAACGACTTGCAAAGACTCTGGAAGGCGCTTGACGACAAGGGCACGAAGGTTGTCGCGCAGATCGCCCCCGCCGTGCGCGTGGCCATCGGCAAGGAACTGGGCCTGAAAGACGGCGAAAACGCGATGGGCAAGATTGTCGCGGCGCTGCGCCGCATGGGCTTTGATGAAATCTATGACACCGCGACGGCTGCGGACTTGACGATTTTGGAAGAGGCCAACGAACTGCTCAAAAAGATTGAAAGCGGCAACAGCGATTATCCGTTGTTTACCTCCTGCTGCCCGGCTTGGATTAAGTTCTGTGAGAACCAGCACCCCGAATTGATGCAGCACATCTCCACCTGCCGCTCGCCGATGCAGATGTTCGCGTCTGTGATCCGCGCGCAAAACGAGCATAGTTCCCGGAAGCTCTTCCAGGTGGCTGTGATGCCCTGTACGGCAAAGAAAGCTGAGGCCGCGCGCGACGAGTTTGCTGTGGATGGCACACCGAACGTCGACGTCGTCATCACGACCCAAGAGCTCATTGCGATGATCAAAGAGTCCGGCCTGATCTTTGAGGCGCTCGAACCTGAAGCCGTGGATATGCCGTTTGGTGAAATGTCCGGCGCGGGCATCATCTTTGGTGTCACCGGCGGCGTGACCGAGGCCGCGTTGCGACGCATCGTCGCGGACAAATCCCGCGCGGCGCTGCTTTCCATCGCGTACACCAACGTGCGCGGCATGGAAGGCGTCAAAGAGGCCGAGATTCCCTATGGGGACAAGAAACTCAGAATCGCGGTCGTCAGCGGCCTTAAAAACGCGAGCGACTTAATTGAAAAAATCAAAAACGGTGAGCATTACGACTTTGTGGAGGTCATGTCCTGCCCCGGCGGCTGCGTCAGCGGCGCGGGTCAACCCTTCGCCTCCGAGAAGGCCAAGGAGCAGCGCGGCGGCGGCCTTTACACGGCGGATAAGCTCTCCAACATCAAGCGGCCTGAGGAAAACCCGGTCATGATGGCGCTCTATAACGGGCTGCTCAAAGGCCGCGTCCACGAGCTGTTGCATGTGAAGTACGCGGGCAAAGGGGGCGATGAGGCGTGAAGGAACTGTCGATTTGCGTTGGAAGCGCCTGTCATCTGAAGGGATCCTACAATGTGATCCAAACCTTTCAGCAGATGATGGAGGAACTCGGCTTGCACGATAAGCTCGAGCTCAAAGCGACGTTTTGCCTCAAATCCTGTCATGAAGACGGTGTGTCGATGGTGTTTGATGGGAAAAAATTAAACGTTTCGTCGGAAGGTGCCCGGAAATTTTTCTTGGATGTGGTAGTCCCGGCGCTATAATAGATACACATAGACAAAAGCCGAAGTCGCTTGCGCGGCTCCGGCTTTTTGTGTGTTGATGGCGTTTTCTGGTCGGCTGCTTTATGGGAAATTGGTATTGGCGTCAATACTTATCGTTGGGGATGCTTGCCGTAAAGCGGTCGGGTCGTCGCGGCATCTCCAGCGACAGCGGCTTGTTAGACGAGTCATAGGTGGTGCGGGACAAAAGGTTTACATCGTCCCGCAGGGTATACTGGCTCAGAAGCTCTTTGAGCAGGTTGGCCTGGCTCGAAAGTTCTTCGCTGGCCGCGGCGCTCTCTTCACTCGTGGCGGAGTTTGCTTGAATGACCGAGGAAATCTGGTCGGCCCCGAGGGTCACCTGTTCGATGGCCACGGCAGACTGACCGCTGGCTTGGGACATACGCGCGATGATCGAGACAGTGTCCTTGACGCTGTCCACGGCCTCCAGCAGGTCCTTCGAGGTGATGTTGGCAAGCTTCACGCCCTCTTCAACCGAAGACACGGAGTCCTCAATCAGAGACGTTGTGTTTTTGGCGGCCTCAGCCGATTTCCCGGCCAGGTTGCGCACTTCGTCGGCTACGACGGCAAAGCCTTT
>CAYWWF010000170.1:0-4872 GCA_964461745.1 uncultured Oscillospiraceae bacterium
TGTTTCTTTTCTCCGCTGGAGACTGGGAAACCGTGCGCAGTCCTCCGCCGATTCGACTCCAATTTTTGCAATCGTGGCGCGGACTTTTAAAAATTGTCTTTCTTTCGACATAATCCCAGCAAGTTGAGCATAGACTATACGTTGAAAACGGGTGTGTCGCTACCGCCCGAGATGCCCGGTCTAGGGCCGCTCTTTAAGACAAACGTGTTTCAGGTTGGCCCGTATAAGGAGGTATGACTCATGAGTTTAACCCATGCGATCCTCTGTGTCAGAAAATGTGAGGACCACAGCTCCAAGTACCCTCAATTTTTGCAAGAACTGCTCTTTAAGCCCTTGTTGCGTTGGGTGACAGACGCCCTATATGCCGCGGGGGCCCGTTCGCTCTGCCTCGTGCGGGACGACAACGAGCTGGATACGCTGATCACCGCTTCCTGTCAGCCGGGTTTCGACGACATTACGTTGCTGACCTATGGCATGGACGGCTTCCGTTCGGATCTGCAAAACTATGTCAAAGATCAGCACGGTGAATGCGTGATTTTTACCTCCCCGACGCTTGTCACCTCTCACGCGCTGGTTACCCTCTGCGCCTCCCACGTGGCCGGGCACAAGGTGCTTACGGAATTGCTTTCTGACGATGAAATTCCGACCGGCGTGTTCTGTTTCGACAGAAATTCTGCCGATTTGGTCTTCTCGCATATGGACTCGACGATGGATCTGCCCCAAACGTGCCGCCGTATGCACGCCGACGGCTTACCCGTGGCGGAGTTCTTTGTGACCGACGGTCGAGGCGGCGCGGCCCGCGCGGCGACCCCGATGGAATTGCATATGGTGCGCCGTGCGTTGCAAACGGCCTCGAATGAGAAGCATATGCGCGCCGGCGTTACGATTCTGGATCCCGCCAGCACCTTCATCGGTTCGGATGTTGTCATCGGCGCCGACACGACGATTCTGCCTGGCGTCATGCTCGAGGGTGAGACCATCATCGGCGAGGATTGCATCATCGGCCCGTATACGACGATTGAAAGCAGTGTCATCGGCAACGAGTGCGTCCTCCAGCACGCGCAAATCCGTGAATCTCAAATTGGCTCCATGGTGACCTTGGGCCCGTTTGTGAACGTGCGTCCGGGCTGCGTGATTTCCAGCGGCGTGCGCATCGGTGATTTTGTCGAGCTCAAAAACAGCTTAATCGGTGAAGGCTCTAAGGTACCCCATTTGACCTATGTCGGCGATACGGATGTCGGCTCGCACGTCAACGTCGGCTGCGGCTGCGTGACCGTAAACTACGACGGGCACAAAAAGTCCCGTTGCGTTGTTGAGGACGGCGCGTTTCTTGGCTGCAACACGAATCTTGTGGCTCCCGTCAAGGTCGGTCGCGGCGCATACACCGCCGCAGGTTCGACGATCACCCAGGACATCCCGCCGGGTGACCTTGCCATCGCGCGCGCCCACCAGGTCAACAAGCATGGTTGGGCCGAGGAACATTTTCCGCACAAGCATCACTGAGGGCGCACAGTGCCCAATGTTTATGGCGCTGCGTGCCATAAACTGAGTGCTGAATGATGAATGGTGGACTGGGGCTGCGTCACAATCATATTGTGGCAGCCCCAGTTTTGTTTCTGCTTCTGCTCTTCCCCAACTTTCCCTTGTTTTTACGCCCGGATTCAGGTACAGTATCTATATTCCCCCGCCCGGCTCCCTGGGCGGAGGTTTGGTGCGCTTATTTCCACTTTTTATATTACACCGTCACCCTTGACGGCTATGGAAACGAGGTTTGTTTGTGGGCCTGTTTTCTTCCCACCGTTCCCGTCCGGCGGCGTCCTATGGCCGCGCAGGCCCCGGCGCGGGCCCGCCTGACTTTTTGGTTGTCGGGCTTGGAAACCCCGGGCCATCCTATGAGACCACGCGGCATAACATCGGCTTTCTGACGCTGGACGCCCTCTCCGAACGCTGGCGCTTGCCCGTCAGCAAACTGAAATTCCAGGCGCTCTATGGCCAGGGACAGGCTTGCGGGCGCAAGGTCGTGTTGCTGCGGCCCCAGACCTTTATGAATCTCAGCGGCGAAGCTGTTCGGGCTTGTGCGCAATTTTTCAAAATTCCGCCCGAACATATCCTTGTCATTTACGACGATGTCTCCCTGCCGACAGGACATCTTCGTCTGCGTGCCACAGGCAGCGACGGCGGCCACAACGGCATCAAAAACATACTCTACCACCTCAAAACCGACCGCTTTCCGCGCGTGAAGATCGGCGTCGGATCTCCCCCCAATCCCGACTTTGACTTGGCTGACTTTGTGCTGGCTCCGTTTTCGGCCTCCGAGCAGCCGTTGATGCGGGACGCCATTGCGCGCGCCTGTGAGGCCGTAGAGTGCATCCTCACCCAGGGCATGGACACGGCGATGAACCGCTTCAACACCCGGCCCGTACCCAAGGAGAAGCCAAAGCCCCCCAACAAACCGGAGGGTGGTGAGCTCGAGTAGTCTATGCAAGTGTTATGTCAGGAACTCTTACAGCGCCCGGAACTTCGGGACGTTTTACCGCTCATGGAGCGCGGCGGCGCCGTCTCTTTGAGCGGGTTTTCGGCTGCCCATAAGGCGCACTTCATCGGGGCCGCGGCGCGGGCTTCCCAAAAAACCACCGTTGTGCTCTGTCCCGACGAGCTTGAGGCCCGAAGTCTCGCGTCCGATATCGCCGTTTGGCTCGGGCGGCCCGTACTGACCCTGCCCGCCCGCACCCCCGTCTTGCACAATGTGAGCGCCGTATCCCATCAGTGGGAGCACGAACGCCTGAACACATTGCACGCGCTGGGAAAAACGCCCCAAACCGTGGTCTGCGCACCGATGGAGGCCTTTCTTCAGCGCACGTTGCCGCCCGAGGCGCTTGCAAAACACTGCCGCACACTCAAAAAAGGGATGCGCGTCGACCCCGCCGCACTCCAACACGCGCTGGTTGACGGCGGCTATGTGCTCTGTGAACAAGTGGAAGGCCCAGGGCAGTTTGCGCGGCGCGGCGGCATTTTGGACATTTTCCCGCCCGGGCGTGACACCCCGATACGCTTAGACTTTTTCGACGATGAGATTGAAAGCATCCACGCCTTTGAAGCCTCCACGCAACGCCGCACGGAAGCCGTAAAGGAAGCCTTATTGCTGCCCGTGCTCGAAACTCTGCCGCACACGCGTCCGATGCAGGATCTGACACGGGATATGCTCGCTTTGGCTGACACGGAGGCCAAGGCGGGTCGCGAAAAGCTCGCGCAGGTAGTCCGCGCTGACGCCGAACGACTGAAAGAAACCGGGCGGCTGCCCGCGCTCGACCGCTATCTGTCACTGCTGTACGCAGATGTAGCCTCCGGCAGCGTCGCTTGTACCTCCGCATTTTCCCATCTCCCGCCCGACGCGCTGATCTTTTTCAGCGAAACGGCGCGCGCGCGCGAAAGCCTACAACACTTCCTCTGGCGTCAGGACGAGGACATCAAGACACTGATTGAAAACGAACTGCTCAGCGCGACGCAGACCATCTTCAGCCTGGATGAAGACGACCTCTGGCGCGTTGTTACTGACCGCGCCGTGGGCTTCTTGGACACACTGACGCCGGGTTCCGTGCCGCTGAAACTCACTGGCACGGCTTCGCTTACCGCGAAACAACTGCCGTCTTACGGCGGACATTTGGACACAGCCATCGCCGACATGGCCACCTATGTCAAAGAAAACTACGCAACCGTCGTGCTTTGCAGTAGCGAGAGAAAGGCCGAACGGCTCTCGGAACTGCTGGGTCAGCACAATTTGCCCTGTCTGCTCGATTTTGGCGTCCGAGAAGCTCCGGCAAAGGGGCGCGTAACCCTTGCGCTGGGTACGTTGTCGGCGGGGCTTGAGTACCCCGACGCAGGGCTCGCGATCCTCACCGAGGGGCAGTTTTTCGCGGGCAGTCACCGTCCAAGAAAAACCTCCAAAAAGGACGCGCGCGGGCGCATCTCCTCTTACACCGACCTCACCCCGGGGGACCTCGTCGTACACGAACACCACGGCATTGGGCGCTTTACGGGCCTTAAAAACATGATCATCGACGACGTCAGCCGGGATTACATCCAAGTCAGCTACCAGGGCGCGGACACGCTCTACGTCCCTGTGACGGCGCTGCACCTGATTTCCAAGTACATCGGCGCGGGTGAGGAAGCGCCCGTAAAGCTCAGCCGTCTTGGCGGCGCGGATTGGCAAAAGGCCAAGGTGCGCGCGAAGGCCTCGGCGCGCGACCTCGCGCAAGGGCTGATTGCGCTTTACGCCGAGCGGATGAGCCGCCCGGGCTTTGCCCATCTCAAGGACAACGAGTGGCAGACATCTTTTGAAGACGCTTTTGAGTTCGTTGAAACCGAAGACCAACTGCGCTGTGTGTCCGAAATCAAGGCGGACATGGAGTCGAAACATCCGATGGATCGTTTGCTCTGCGGCGACGTGGGCTTTGGAAAGACCGAAGTGGCTCTGCGCGCGGTGATGAAATGTGTGCTCAGCGGTCGCCAGGCCGCGATATTGGTGCCCACAACGGTGCTCGCACAACAACACTATGAGACAGCGTTGCGCCGTTTCAAAGAATATCCGGTGCGCGTCGCGGTTTTCAGCCGGTTTACGACGCCCGCCGAGCAAAAAAAGGCCACCGAAGGTCTCGCACGCGGCAGTATAGACCTCATCGTGGGCACCCACAAGCTTTTGCAGAAGTCCTTGAAATTCCACGCGCTGGGGCTGCTCATCGTCGATGAGGAACAGCGCTTCGGCGTCAGCCAAAAGGAGCGGCTCAAAGAGATCGCGCGCAACGTCGACGTGCTCACACTGACGGCCACGCCGATTCCGCGCACACTGAACATGGCGCTTTCCGGCATCCGCGA
>CAYWWF010000171.1:0-942 GCA_964461745.1 uncultured Oscillospiraceae bacterium
GGCTATCGTGTAGTCAAAAGAAAAGTCGGCGGGTTTTGTCGGTTCGGTCAGCGTGGGATCATAGATACCGCCGGTTTTCGTCTCCAAGACGAAACTGTCGGTGATCTGAGAATAGCTCATTGTCACGCCGATTTCGCTGCGGTTGATGGTGTCCATAACGGTGCGAAGTGAATCCGTGGCTTTGAATTCAAAGGTTTTTCCGTTTATGGTCAGAGAAAAATCTTCAGTAATTTTGTCGCCGCTCTGCAGTCCGGCCAAATCTTTGATTGCGGTGCTGTTGATTGTCGACGCGCCAAAACCGCTGCCATAAATAGACGCCTTTCCACCGGTCATCGTGGCACCCTTTGCAAGTTGTTGGATGCTCACATTGTAGCTACCTTCGCGCGCGTTGGCGGAAGCCGTTACACCCAGAGAGCTGTTTTGCGCCATGTTGACTTTATAGGTTTTATAGGCGGAAACGGACATCAGGTTCTTAGATGACAAAAAGCTCGTATAATCTTTCTTAAACGTGTCAAGAACCTTGTTCAGGTCGTTGATTGAGTCACGTTTCCACTCTGCTGATGTCTTGGATTGGAACATCTTATTGTATTTAGCCCGCTGAATCGTCATCATATCCTTGACGATTTTATCGGTGTCCAATCCTGAGACCATACCGCCCAAACGCATTTGGCCGCCAATTGCCATGCCCATAATCCGTCGAACCTGCCTTTCCTGATAAAACCTGCGCAGTTATACGCTTATACAATCATTCACAGTTTTATTATCGAATGTTTTTCAAGAAGACTTAAGTGGAATTTACCGTTTTTGATGGGGATTTCGTCCGGATTTTTTTCTCTGTAAATATAACAAACCATGTGCGGAAAAGCAAACATTTTTGTTAATTAATTCTTTTGTTAGTTGCATTTTAAAAGCATTGTGTCGGTAATCCTGCCCCTTTTCCAC
>CAYWWF010000171.1:952-4867 GCA_964461745.1 uncultured Oscillospiraceae bacterium
TAAAAACAGAGACCTCCAGTCCCGCGAAAGTGGGACTGGAGGTCTCTGTTTATTCTTCGTCTTGCAGGGCATCGTAGCCTTCTTCGCCAGTGCGCACCTTTACAACGTTCTGAACATCATAAATGAACACCTTGCCATCGCCTATGCTCCCGGTATATAAAGCGTTTTTTACGGTTTGAATCAACAGGGGGAGCGGGACTTTGCAAATAACAATCTCGACCTTTACCTTCGGCAGCAGCGTTGTTTCAACTGCGACACCACGGTAGTATTCCTGCCTGCCCTTTTGTATCCCACAACCCAAAACCTGCGTAACTGTCATGCCGGTGATTCCAATTTGATCCAGGGCTGCTTTAAGACCTTCAAATTTACTTTGCTTGGTAATGATGACCACCTTAGTCATTTTAGTATCCGGCCTAGATGTTCCGATCACAGGAACTGCTTGTTCTATCGACACTTTAGCGGCTTGAGACACGCTTTCGTTTTGCGGCTTAAAGTCTGTCCCCATAGGAACAGGCATAAAGTCTGCGTAGCTGCTTGCAAGTCCATGCTCCTCTATGTCCAAACCCGCGAGTTCTTCCGAACGTGAAACGCGCAGTCCAACGGTTTTCTTAATCACGGTAAAGACTATCGTCATAGCAACAGCAACCCACGCGGAAACGCTCACGACGCCTAATGTTTGAACGCCAAGCAGCGCAAACCCTCCGCCATAAAGAACACCGCCATCCAACGCAAATACACCGGTTAAGATGGTTCCTACAGCACCGCACATCCCGTGTACACCGATTGCGCCAACGGGATCATCAATTTTTAAGCTTTTCTCTACAAATTCAATTCCAAACACAACCACAAAGGCAGCAATCAAACCGATAAAGAACGCACCAACCGGCGATACCAAATCGCATCCGGCCGTGATGGCAACAAGTCCGGCCAACGCACCATTCAGTGTCATGGAAACGTCCGGCTTTTTGTAACGCACCCATGTGATGATCATGACAACCGTGGCGGCAGCTGCAGCGGAGATGTTTGTCGTAACAAATATATTCGAGGCAGTTGTTATGGCGTCGTCTCCTGACATGGACACGGTTGAGCATCCGTTAAAACCGAACCAACAAAACCAAAGAATGAACACACCCAAGGCGCCAAGCGTTAGACTGTGGCCGGGTATAGCACGAACCTCTCCGTTTTTGCCAAATTTCCCGATGCGCGGCCCCAGTATTTTTGCCCCCACAAAGGCCGCTACGCCGCCAACCATATGTACTGCCGTAGAACCCGCAAAATCATGGAAACCAAGCGATGCAAGCCAGCCGCCGCCCCAAATCCAATGCCCAGAAATAGGATAAATGACCGCGCTGATAATCAAGCTATAAATGAGATAGGAGGAGAACTTCGTTCTCTCAGCCATGGCGCCCGAAACGATCGTCGCGGCTGTGGCGCAAAATACAGTCTGAAAGATAATAAATGCACTGCTGGGTATGGTGCTCCCGTAGTTGCCGCCAATAAAAAGGTCAAGTCCTCCAATGAACGGGCCGTTTCCGGCAAACATTAGCCCAAATCCTATGATCCAAAAGACCAGAGTCCCCACAGAAAAATCCATGAGGTTTTTCATAATGATGTTTCCTGCATTTTTAGCTCTTGTAAAACCTGTCTCAACCATGGCAAATCCAGCCTGCATAAAGAAGACCATTGCCGCACCAAGTAGAACCCAAATGGTATCTGCTGCTAAAAACATATTTTCCCCCTCCAAATAAAAGATGGTGTGCATTTGCAGAATCCACCGTTGGGATTAAGCAAACACACACCTTTGTGTGTATTACGATTCGGGGTTTGCCTCAATATAGCCGCATGGCTGAGTAAAAACTGCCCTGTGTTTTGTGGATAGAATCCGCCGGAAGACATAATCCAAAGTTTCTGAAATCAGACATACGGCCTATAAACAAGGAAAGGTGCTGTGGACTGGTGAGTCCACAGCACCTTTGCTGTTGATATATATTTTACCACGTTTTTTTACTCTGTCAATACTTTTATTTAAGGTGCCTTATGCGTGAAGCATCATTCGGGAACTCAAGCAAAGGTGAGCACCCCTGTTAAGGATGGCCATCGCTTTATAATGTGAACTGAAATCTTGAGCGAAGCCGGTCAAAACCTGAGTCCCTCTTTCGCGTCTAAATCCCATCCGCAGATGGTACGGCGCGCAAACGCGCCGTAAAGGCCCTTTGCTTATTGGCCGAGGGGCGCAAAAAGTCAAGAAGGCCCCCTTTGGGCAATCGTTTCAAACAGCCTCGGGGGTGATAGTGTGAAAGAGGGGCGCTGAGTCCCTGTTTCGCGTCTAAATCCCATCCGCAGATGGTACGGCGCGCAAACGCGCCGTAAAGGCCCTTTGCTTATGGCCCCGCAGGGCCATAAGCAAAGGGCCGGACAAACGTCCGGCCCTGGCGCCATTGCGGAGTTGTTGAAATGGAGAGGAGTATCGATAAAAGTATGTATCTGTAGCAATTAGCGCAGGAGCTGGAGGACGGTCTGCGGGGCCTGGTTGGCCTGCGCGAGCATCGCGGTCGCGGCCTGGGTGAGGATGTTGTTCTTCGTGAACGCCATCATTTCCTTGGCCATGTCGACGTCGCGGATGCGGCTCTCGGCGGCGGTCAGGTTTTCACTGACGGTGTCGAGGTTGGCAATCGTGTGCTCGAGGCGGTTCTGCACGGCGCCCAGCGCGGAACGCTGATCAGAAACCTTCTGGATGGCCGCTTCGATCGAATCTACGCTCTTCTGCGCGTTGAGGTGGCTGTCAACCTTGAGGTTGTCAAGGCCCAAGCCCGAAGAAGACAGGGATACTACGTCAATGGCAATGGTCTGATCCACGCCAGTGTTCGCGCCGACCTGAATCGTAAGCGGGCCGCCGGCCTTGACGCTGATTACGGCAGTACCGGTCTTCGTAGGATCCATGACATTGAACTTGACGTTTGCGCCGGTGTAAGTTTTGCCGTCGGTGGAAGTCGTAGCGGCTCCATTGATGGTAACAGTGGCAAACGCGCCCGCGGTTTCATTGTCAAGGGTTGCGGCGGCGCCAGCACCGGCCTCGGTGACGGCGAAATACCCAGCGGTCATGGCCGCGTCACCTTTGTTCGCGGTGAGGGAGACCTTGGAGCCGGCAACAGTGATGGTAAAGTCATTGCCAACTTCCTTGGCAAGACGGGCGCCAACTTTTGACGCGACAGCTGCGGTGTCGTCACCAGTTTCAAGCGCGATGGTGTAGGTGTTGGCACCCACCGTGACCGAAACTGTGTTGCCGTCTGTCTTATCTTTGGTGAAGGTAAAGGCGGCGGTGTACTGTACGTCTCTGGCAATGGCCACGGTGTAGTCACCGGCGCCCGTTGCGTTGGAAGCGTCCACAGCGTTTATGTTGGCGTCGAGCGGGGAGGAAACCTTGCCGTAGAAGCCTTTGGTCAGGCTACCGTCGAGCAGGCTCTTCTTGTTGAACTCCGTGGTGCTGGAAATACGGTCGATTTCGGCTGTGAGCTGATCGATCTCTTTCTTGATGGCACCGCGGTCTTCGGTCTCATTGATGTCGTTGGCGGCCTTGACAGCCAGCTCGCGCATACGCTGCAGAATGCTGTGGGTCTCCTGGAGGGCGCCTTCAGCGGCCTGCACAAGGGAGATACCGTCCTGCGCGTTGGCGGAGGCCTGGTTGAGACCACGGATCTGCGCACGCATTTTTTCACTGATGGTGAGGCCCGCCGCGTCGTCGGCCGCGCGGTTGATGCGGTAGCCGGAGCTCAGCTTTTCGGTCGACTTGGACTGGTTTAAGTTGTTGACGGAGAGCTGACGGTGGGTGTTCATGGCCATAAGGTTGTTCTGAATACGCATTGTGAGTTCCTCCTTGAAATTTTAATATGTGCCCGGCATCTTGCCGTGGCATTT
>CAYWWF010000172.1:0-4824 GCA_964461745.1 uncultured Oscillospiraceae bacterium
CTACTATAGCCTATGTAGCCAAAAGAGCGTCGATACGCGACAAAACCTCCGCTTTCGGCAGTGCGCGCTCCTGTTGAATCGAAAGGAAGTGGCCCAGCGCGGAAAGGGAGGGGAGATCCGTGAGAAAGAAGCGCAGTCGGCCCTCAGACTTTGGCGGCAGAAATTGCGCGCCGACGCTGTCTTTCCAGGTCACGCACAGCTCAGCGGGGAACGCGTTTGTCAAACGCAACTGTAAGCTCTCATAACGCCGCAACCATTGCCGCATGTGCGCAAGCGTTGCGCGCAAATCCTCACCGGTGAGCACGGTTTCACCGAGACCGAGCTCCCAGAGCGATACAGGCAAACCCTCATCGCGCGCCAAAGCGGCCCAGAGGCTCTCGGGCCAGAGCTCCACCCATGGCAAGCCCGCACGCAAATGTTCCTCTAAGCGGACGCGGCGGGTGTGCAAAGCGAGAAGTGCGGGATGGTTCGGATTGCCCGCGAAAACAGGCAGCGCCTGAAAATAGCTGTCCGGTAGCCAGAGCGGGCCGGGTTTCGGGACAATTGAAAGCAAGGGAGCCTGGCGGTTTTCCCAGGCGGGCAGCGGCGCGGGTGGTTCGGCTACGCTCGCGTGCGCCAAAGGGCTTGCTTGCGAGAGGATTGCGCGGGCCATATTTTCATAAAACTGTACGTCATCGACATTGGAATACAGTAAGGTGACCGGCGCATAGCTTTCCGAGTCGCCAAACAGAGAAAACAGCGCAGCCTGATTGTGCGCAGCAAAGACCGTCGGTAAAAAAGGGCTTGTACCCGGGGCCATCGGCGCGGTGGATATACTTTCGGGTGCGGACGGTCTTTGGCCAGAGGCGGTGGGGGTTAGGCATTTGGCAAAGAAACGGCCGCTTTCAAACATCTGCCGATGGGACGCGAGAAAAGACAACAGCGCCTCGGGGGTTTCGGGCCGCGCGATGGTCAAAAACACCGTGCAGCCTTGCCGTAGCAGTGCGCGCAGGGACTTTTCCCATAAGAGAGAAAACTGCGGATCCTCTTGAATCCAGCGTGGCGAGTCCGGAGAGAGCAAAAACACATCGGAGGCTTTGCCCGATGATAAAACGGCGTGGAAGAAATTGATTACAGCCTGGCGCTTGCCCTTGTGGCCATGGAAGGTCTCATGGTTTTGTGGTTTCCCCTTCAAAACGCGTGGCCATAGGTTGATGGGGCCAAGCGGGGTGGTGTCGCTGTCCCTCGTCAGCAAATTGGTGAGGCCCAGTAGCAGCGTCAAGCCGGCGTCCACCGGTTTCGGCGCGGTTTTGGACGCAGTAGGCGCGTCCAGAAGATAAGACCGCAGAGCGTCCGAAAGCTCTCGGGATGTTGCTTGCGCCGGAAGGGCGAGGGTTTCCAACAGCAATGCGCGATCTTGCGAATACAGCTCCAAGGTGGAAAAGAAGCCGGCCAGAGTGGCGGCAGTTTCCTCCAGGGCCGTGGGCAAGCGGCCGCCGGACTTCCAACGGGAGACGAGCGAGGGGTCGACATTGAGACCACGTGCGAGCGTGATGTTGGAGACGCGGGCAATGTCGGTCAGTCGCTTGAGTTTTTCAGAAAATGTCATGTCGTCATCCCCCGATATTAGGAGGTTTGGAGCAAAAATGCGAAAACAACGTGGGAAATAGCGCAGAAAATGACTGGAAAAAATTATATCACGCTGTCCGTCGGCTGTCAATCTCATTGACAACGAAAAAAATGCGTGTCGTAAAACGCGAGGCGGCACAACTTATCGATTCTGAGAATGTAGAAAAGTATTGTGCGGCAATGGGTTAATTGATTTCTGTCTCAGCCATATGATGAAACCGACAAGATTATCCCGCCTCCCATCAGCTTCTAAGGTAGGTGCGGCAGGCGTCTATCAGCTATGGTTTCCATCGCGCGGAAAACGGCATCATTTCCCGATTTATTCTGCTTGCGTTTCGACGGTTTTTTCGTTACATATGGGGGGACAGGTTGTATAATTTTTCCATATTCTGTCGATCCGCCGTAGCCGACAGCCAGCGTCGGTCGATGTTTCCCAAGATCGCGCCATGGTCGATTCATAGTGTTTTCAACATCACCCGGAAAGGAAGTGTGGACATGCCGCGCCAGCGTCGCAATCTATATGTTACACAAAAAGTCATGCAGCTCAAGATCACCAACATCATGCCAAACCCTGCGCAGCCCCGCCGCGAGTTTGACCCCGAAGCGCTGCGAGAGCTGGCCGAGAGCATAGCGGAATACGGCGTATTGCAGCCGCTGACCGTGCGTCGGGTCGAGGGCGGCTACGAGTTGGTGGCCGGAGAACGGCGTTTGCGCGCGGCGGACATGGCCGGGCTGCACGAGGTGCCCTGTTTGCTGCTCGGCGTCGACGCCAAGCAGTCGTCACTGATTGCACTCGTGGAAAATTTGCAGCGCCGGGATTTGGACTTTTTGGAAGAAGCACAGGGGCTTCAGCGCTTAATTCAGCAATATGGATTGTCCCAAGAAGAGGCTGCCACCAAAGTGGGGAAATCCCAGTCGGCTGTAGCCAATAAGTTGCGACTGCTCAAGCACCCGCCTGACATTTTAAATACACTGCGCCTACATAACTTGACGGAGCGGCACGCGCGGGCCCTGTTGCGATTGGACGCGCCAACGGACCGCCGCCGCGCGCTGGACAAGATCATAGCGGGGCGGCTCAACGTGGCGCAGTCTGAGAAACTCATCGATCAGATCCTGGCCGGACGCGCGGCGGCGGTCCCGCCGCCAAGACCGCCGGTACAAAAGCTGTTTGTGCTCAAAGATGTGCGCTTGTTTTTAAACACGGTGGGCCGCGCGGTGGATCTGATGCGGCAGTCCGGCGTAGAGGCCGGTTTGGACAAACAAGAGTCCGAACGGGAAATTGTGCTGACGATTAAAATACCTAAAAAAGTAAGTTGACGAACAGTGGGAGCGAAGCGGGAAGGAACCGCCCCCCTTTGCCATTGCGGCTTTGATACGTATACATCCTTTGCGCTACGGTTCCGTAACACCTCCCCCCGCTTCGTTTCGGCTTCGTATAACCTGCGGCTTTACCTGCCGATCCTCCTCATCCTTCACCCCTTCTCTTTTTTCTGGCGACCATGCTTTGCGCAACCCCTGCTTTCAAAACAGCAACCGACTGTGCAGCCAATTCATGTCCCCCATTTTTTGCTTTACTTTATGGATCTTTTCGCGTATCATAGATGGGGACTGTTCATTGCGAGGCGTAGCGCAGCTTGGTAGCGCACCTGCTTTGGGAGCAGGGGGCCGCAGGTTCGAATCCTGTCGCCTCGACCAAAAATCCTTGAAAAACCGCCATATTAGGCGGTTTTTTGCGTTTTTAGTTAGGATTATGAAAGGAATTCCCTAACCGCTTGCGGCGGTTTAGGATTGGAATAAGCGATGGGCGGCTCCTTTAGGTCAGCAGCAAATTGCATATATCTTGCTCTCTGACAATTTGAATGGGTGAACCTTTTCCCTGAAGTTCCATGGCCTTTTTTACCTTTGTGCCATAATTGTCGCTACTCCAGGCCTCGCTACCTTTGCTACCCACAATTACATAGTCTGTTTTCTTGGTTACGCTGGAGACAGGCGTGCCGCCTCGTCGAGAAAGAGCTGTTTCTACACTGGGGCGGCTTCCAAGCTCAAATTCGCCTGTTTTCGCCAGTCTCAATCTTGCCTCCCACAAACTCCCATAAAAATCCTTGTGCTTTATGTGTAGGACGCTGACAAATCATAAATTTATCCTTGTTCCATATCAGAGCAGCTACTACTTCAGTCATTATCCCACCACCAATTTGTTTGTCTTCTTGAGGAATTTTGCTGGAATTGGCTTATCGAGTTTCCACGTGATATTCATTGGTCGGGAGCCGTCGTGCTTCACATAGCTTGCCGTGCCGAGATAGGTATAGCTTCCAGCACCGCCCGTGATGCGGTCCGTCTTAAATTCGCGCACAAAAAGAAGCACACGGCTACCTTGCCTACGATGATGGATATAGCGCTGACCGGTGGGAGAGTCCTCCGCTGTGGTGCTCTGGCTTTGCCAGTGAAACAAGCTTTCGTTAATGGAGTAGTCGTTGTACATGGTCGTGGGTGAGTAGTCCTTATCCGCCTTGTACAGCGTGACAAAGAACACGTCAAGTCCCTTCTCGGGCAACCACTTCACCCCCTCACGAACGGTGGCGGGCTTCATGAAGTCCATGGCCACCAGGAGCTGGTCACGGGTATAGGTACAGTGTAAATCTAATGGGCAGTCGAAGCCTAAGTCCACCGGTTCGTCAATAAAGTCAATACGGTTGTATTGATAACGCAGCAGTTTTAACAGCTCACCCAGCATAACAGGGCTATCTGACAGGGCACAGAAATTCTCCAAGGTCTCCGTGCTATTCCAATCTGCTGCCTTCAGCCATACTGTCACATAGAACATCTGCATCATGCGTTGCTCTGCATCCGGCAATCTTGCAAAGTTAATCCTATCTAATCGTGGTAGCATTTCCAACAGAAAAGCAATCCACCGTCTGGAATCCACCGCCGCAAAGCGAGCAAGCGCTTTGCTCATGTTTTCCTCCAGCGGCTCTGAAAAATTGCCCTGCACATCGGCTCGGGTGCATAGACGAGAGAAGGAAGAAAACTTATAAATTATTCTTGGGTCGATGTGGTAGTAATCCAGGAAGTTTTCAAGGG
Organism: uncultured Oscillospiraceae bacterium; assembly: GCA_964461745.1. GTDB lineage: Bacteria > Bacillota > Clostridia > Oscillospirales > UBA929 > JAVBPF01. The sequence goes on from CAYWWF010000172.1 coordinate 4,690, forward strand.
TCAGTTCCAGTCCGCTGTCCTCAGTAAAGGTGGCGATGCGAGACACCATCCCGGCACTGTTACCATAGGAATTTCGGATATTCTCTAAAATGTACTGGGCAGCCTTTTTCTCCAGTTGAATATAACACCCCTTGG
>CAYWWF010000173.1:0-4758 GCA_964461745.1 uncultured Oscillospiraceae bacterium
TAGACAATGCCCTGTCCCTGAAGAAACGCTTGCAATGCCTCCTGCGTCATGTCCGGCCCGCCGTTTTCCGGACGTTTAATTGTAAGACGGGCTTGCATTCTGTCTCCGCTTATATGCAGAGACGCCGTCGCCGGAATTGGACTTTCGGCATTCATAACGTCAAACTCAGAAGATTCCGCCACAAGGTCACCTCCAAACGTTGGTTCGCCAAGTAAATGTTGTGCCATATAAAATACTATATCGCATTTTGGGGCAAAGCGCAATGCCCGCCTTTGAACTTTTTCCCATGAAAGTTGCCTTCACGTTTTTCAGTCACACCTCACAAAACGCCCGCATATACTGGTCACAGAGATTCAGTCCCCAAAGGACTATGGAAGTGGTGAGTGTGTGTGAAGACCATTGTCATTGATCCCGGACATGGCGGATCGGATCCGGGTGCGGTAAACGGAACTCGTCAAGAGAAAGACGACACCCTGCGGTTGGGTCTGGCTGTGCGGGATCAGCTCGAAAAAATGGGACAAAACGTCATCATGACACGAGACAGCGATGTCTTTATCCCTCTGCCTGAACGCAGCGCCATCTCCAACAACGCTGGCGCTGATTTGTTTGTATCTATACACCGCAACTCCACCGACCTGGGTCCGGGGCCCGCCGGCGTGGAAAACTTCGTCCAGGTGGGCTCTCCTCCGATCAACACAAAATACGCCGAAGACGTATTGAATGAAATTGTAAGCGCCGGCGTGCAAAAAAACCGCGGCATCTCTACGGCCAACTTCGCGGTTCTACGCAACACCAAGGCACCCGCCATGTTGCTGGAAATGGGATTCATCACAAATCCGGAAGACAATCGCCTGTTTGACGCAAACTTGGATGCGTATGCCACGGCCATTGCTCAGGGCATAGTAAAGGCCGTCGGCGACGACCCGCCGGGCGACCCGCCGGATGCCGGTGACCCCAGAATCCGCGAGATTCAAGAGCGCCTCAACGATCAGTTCCAATTGGATCTGCCGGTAAACGGCCTCTACACACCGGACACCCGCCGTGCGTTAACCGCCGCGCTGCAAAATGAACTGGACCTCTATTTTGACGCCGATCTGCCTCTAAGCGGCGCTTTGGATGAAGCCACCCTGTCCCATATCCCCGCCTTGCGCGTCGGCACACGCGGACCTTTGGTGGCTCTCTTGCAAGACATCCTATATGCCGTGGGATATAAAACCGAGGCAACGGGCGTATATGACGCGCAAACGGAGGCGGCCGTGAAGGCCTTCCAACGGGATAACGGTCTCACCGTGGATGGCGTTGCGGGCCCCCTTACCTTCCGTACGTTGCTGACTCTTTAGGGCACATACCTCCGCCCTTTTGGCTATGGTTTTCCTCTCTTTATCATACTATATAAAATGGGCGCGGCCAAGTTGAGATGCAGGCCGCGCCCCATTCCAATAGAGGACAGGGACAAGGATTACTTTATAAAACACTGATAAAAATGGGCGAACGCAGTTGGCCCCTGTACAAGCTGCGGTGTCTCACGAAATCTGAACCACCGTATGTAGGGGCGACCTTTGGTCGCCCCCTGGCTGTCGTGTTCAGTCGTGTCCCTATCTGTTATCTGTTATCTGTTATCTGTTATCCGTTTACCGTCACTCGCTGCTCCGGATTGTGCGCACTCAGCCACTGAGACGCCGACAGGGCCACCTCACGCAGCGCCCCGTCTTCAAACGGACTCTGCACCCCGGCTTCGGCCAAGAGCGTCAGGAACGTCTTGCGCCCGGCGTCGCGGACAAGCCCCAGATACCGCGTCCACGTGAGCGCTGGATCCCGCTGCCGATCCACCCAGAACGACAGCGCGACGGTCTGCGCCAGGCAGTAGTCGATATAATAAAACGGCATTTCATAGATGTGCGCTTGCATCTGCCAGCGGCCGCCCAGCGCCAAAAATGGAACTTCAGAGAAGTCCAGCCAGGGCCGAAACTCTCGCTCCAACGACAGCCAAAGCGCGCGTCTGCCCTCAGGCGTCATCTCCGGCTGACTGTAGACAGCTTCCTGGAACGCGTCGACCATGACGCCATACGGCAGAAAGGTTACAGCCGCCGAGAGATGGCCAAAGCGGTACTTCTCAGCATCCTCAAAGAAACCTTCCATCCACGGCCAGGTGAAAAACTCCATGCTCATCGAATGGACTTCGCAGGTCTCCATCGTTGGATTGCGCAGTTCGGAAACCGGAATGTCCCGTGCTAAGAACGCGGCCAGGGCGTGCCCGGCCTCGTGCGTGAGCACGTCGATGTCGTGGGCCGTGCCGTTGAAATTGGCAAAAATGAACGGAGCCTTCTGGTCGGGCAGATAGGTGCAGTAGCCGCCGCCCGACTTGCCTTTGCGAGAGAGTACGTCAAACAGCTCGCGCTCAAGCATATAGTCCATAAACTCTGCCGTCTCCGGAGAGAGTTCATGGTACATGGTCTTGCCGTGGGCAAAGATTTCCTCGGGCGTGCCATGCGGACAGGCGTTGCCGGTCGGAAACAGCAGCGGGTCATCGTAAATCATAAGCCTCTCAACACTCAGACGGCGTGCCTGCGCAGCCTTGAGCTGCGCGCAAAGCGGCACAATCTGCGTACGCACCTTCTCACGAAAGCGCCGGACGTCCTCGCGGTCATAACAGTTTCGACCCAAGCGCGCGTACCCCAGCTCCACAAAGCTCGGAAACCCGAGCGTATGCGCCATCTTTGTGCGCACACGAACAAGCTCGTCATACAAACGGTCGAGTTCCTCGGCGTGTTTCATGAAAAACGCCGCCTTGGTCTCGCAGGCGTTGCGGCGCACAAGGCGGCTCGTCGACTGCTCATACGGCGCAAGCTGGGACAAAGTCAGCATCTTGCCGTCAAACTCAATTTGCGCGCTCGAAATCAGCTTGACATAGGCCGTAGAGAGCCGGTTCTCCTCCTGAAGATCCGGGAGAATCTCCGGAGAAAATGTCGTCATCATGATTTCAAGATTTTTAAACAACAAGGGTCCCAAAACCGCCTCCATCTCCAGACGGAAACGCGAGGCCAACAGCACTTCGTAAAAGTCCTGCACCATCTTCGTAAACGAAGGAGACACCTCGTCATAGAAATCGTTCTCATCGGCCCAAAACTGGTCTTCCGTGTCAAGCGTGAAGTGGATATGGGCCAGCGCCGCCTGTGTATCCCAGCGGTCGTTCAAAGTCTCAAAATCTCGGAACGCCTCCAAAGCCGCGTCTTTCGAGTCCGCCTGTTTTACACGCTCGCAAAGCGCCGAAAACTGCGGCGATAGGTCCTCCGGTGTAATCCGTTCATAGGGGATCTCAGAAAATTTCATGATGTTTGTCCTTTCGAAACGTAAAGAAAAATCACTACGCCAGGGCCTCGCAGAGTTTTTTGTCGCAGACAAATAATAGATTCAACCTGCGGCTTCTCCCTCTGAATGAAAACCCAGCATAGCGATTTTCATTCAATCACGATTACCGTTTGCCCAGCTTGCCCGTCACGACGCCCGACAGGATGTTGGAGCTAAAGTGGAAGGTCAGTGCTTCCCGGGCGCGCGCGCGCGAAAACGCTAAGCCTATCAGCTTCTCAAGCAGACCGCCAAACGGAAGCCCCGTGGCTTCCCAAAGGTAAAACGACAGCGAACCCGGGATCGTATTGAGTTCGTTGATCAAGAAGCGGTCTTCGTTTGTGTCATACAAAAAGTCGATGCGCGCCACACCCGAGCAGCCCAGAGCTTGGAACGCGCGCACAGCCAATTTCTGCACGGTTTCCGTTTGTTCAGGTGTGATTTCCGCGGGCAGTCGGCGCTTCAGCGAACTCATGCCTCCGGTAGTCTTGGCCCCGGCATGGGTCACCGGCACGCCGGTTTTGGCCCCGGCTTTGCCGGAACCGGCCAGGTATTTGTCCGCAAAGCTCAAGATCGCGTCGGAGCCGATGGGTTCCTCACAAGCCGACGGGATGGCCTCCTCTCGGTCGCCCAAAACCGCACAGTTGATCTCCCGCAGCGGCGTCACCGCCGGTTCAATCAGCGCGCGGTCGGCAAAGCGGAAGGCGGTGTTGAGCGCCTCCAAAAATTCCACACGCGCGTTTACCTTTGTAATGCCCACACTGGAACCCAAGTTCACGGGTTTGACCATCATCGGGTAGCCAAATGTGCCCTCCAGCGCGGATACGATCTGCAGCGGGTCGGCCGTAAGCGCCCCGTTCGTCACAAGTTTGCCCGGCAAAACCGGAAGTCCCTCGGATTGCAACAGACATTTCGTCGCCCATTTGTCCATACAGACCGCCGACGAAAGCACATCGCAGCCGACATACGGAAGCCCCAACGTGTCAAAATAGCCTTGCAGTGTGCCGTCTTCCACATGCGTACCGTGCACGACCGGCAGGGCTACATCCAAGGTGTGCAACGGCTTGCCCTTGACTTTGTCGCCCTGGAGGCGATAAAGAAAAGCCTTTCGTTGCACAGGGCCGCCGCCACGCAATACAACTTCATGGCCACCGGAAAGAAGTTTCACCGTATCACGATAAGCCGCGATGTCCGCAAATGCGTCTCCAGTGAAAAACTTCCCCTCTTTGGTGATGTATATGGGCACCGCATCGTACTTGTCACGCGGCAAAGCCGCCAAGGCCTGGAGCCCTGAAATGATAGATACTTCATGTTCCACGCTTTGTCCGCCGAAAAAAACGCCCACCTGTATTTTCATCATAGTACCCTCCCGCTTGAAAATCCTGTCAACCTCTGTCGAATGAAAAAAATGTG